>JAESRA010000250.1 GCA_016764895.1 Phycisphaerales bacterium
ACGATCGATGTCAAGTCCTGATTGAGCCAGCGCCGAGCCGCTCATGGTAACCAATGCGATGGTTGTAATTGTCTTCATCATTTCAGTGCTCCTTCTCGTATGGGCAGTGATTGGAAATGTCTTTTCTATTGGACGAACTGAATACCGTTCAACTCGCCTCTGACCGATGATAGGCCAGACTAACCTTTGTGAGTTTGATTATTCGACCTTTTGTTGGCACTAACTATCAATTTTACTCGCTTAAAGCCATAAAAAATTTCAAAAGCCCCTTTACACACCGCAAACCGCCATGAACGCGCAAAACTCGCAAATGACTTTTCCACAACCCGCCACCTCTTAACCCTTACATTGCCCGTAAACGCCGTCAAAATACAAACAATTCTCTCCGATACCGAGTTCCCGGCATCCAATTCAATTGTTTGGATTGAATGAACTCTGTATTTTCATGACCCAACAGCCCGCATTCTTCTCTACAGTTCGATGATGCACAAAAGTGCGATTCCCACCAAGATGCACAGGAGAATGCCATGGCTCAATCTGAGACTGAACTACAAACGCTCACAGAATCCTTGGTAGTCTTGGTGGCTGATGATGAACCCGACATCCGAGACCTGATTCAATACAACCTGATTCAGAGCGGACACACGGTATTGACCGCCTCTGAGGGAATATCTGCCCTTGAACTGGCTCAATCAAAACTCCCTGATGTCATTGTTCTTGATGTCATGATGCCGGGGCTCACAGGGATCGAGGTCGCCAAACGCCTGCGATCACAGACTCAAACGAGTTCGATCCCAATCATCATGCTCACGGCCAAGGTCGAAGAATCGCATGAACTCGAAGGGCTTGATGCCGGGGCTGACGATTACATTACCAAGCCGTTCTCTATGACCATCCTGATTGCACGCATCCATTCGCTTGCACGACGAACAAAAATGGACTCGGATACCGGAGCGATCCTTGAGGTTGGGCCGGTGACGATCAATCTCAATGAACACCAGGTCATGATCGATGGAGAAGCTATCCAGTTGACGATCACCGAGTTTCGGCTGCTGGCCACGCTTGTCCAATCCAAAGGCAAGGTTCTATCGAGAGCCGAACTCATTAGCAAAGCGATTGGGCCTGCGGTGACGGTGACGCCTCGGACGGTCGATGTTCATATCACCGCCCTTCGTAAAAAACTGGGCGATCACGGCTCATTGATCTCCACAGTCCGTGCAGTTGGATATCGAGCCGATGATCCCGCGGCATAGAAATCCCGCCTCTATGATGGCTACACACAGGATGGCTATATATAGATAGATGGAATCACACAACACCACAACCCAAAGCCCCGGCCAACACAACCCCCTCGATACGGGGGATCCCAACAACTGGCCACTCCCAGCTTCCATACTGGCCGGCTCGATCATCGTTGGAGTCTTTCAGCCCCTCTTTCTCGTCGTTTCACTTGGAACATTGATCTGGATTGGGTTTTTGTGCCGTTCCTATTCACGCCGACTGTTCGGATTGGCCTCCGACAAGCGACGGCTCGAAGACAAGATCAAACGCGCCCAACTCCTGGCAGCCCGGCTCCAATCAATCCTCGAATCCGCCGATGTCCCCATACTGACAACCAACAACAACGGATCAATCATCCAAGCCAACTTGGCGGCCAAACTCATACTCGGTTCCGGACGCCCGCTCATCGGCGAGCACTTTGATTCACTCATCACACAAAACGCAGTCCATGAACTCGAACGGCTCGCACGATCAGGTGAATCCGGACACGCCCGCCTCGAACTCCCCGTCGGAGGCGACATGCGCATCTTCGATGTCGCAGCCAATCCAATCACCAACACACGCGGAGCAGTCTGTACATTCACAGACATCACCGAACTCTCACACTCGGCAACACTCAAAGCAGACTTTGCGGCAAACGCAAGCCATGAACTCCGCACACCGATCGCTTCAATCCTCGCCGCCATCCAAACCCTCGAAGGCCCAGCAAAAAATGACCCCGCAATGATCCAGCGGCTCATCCAGATGATCTCGTCCAATGCATCACGCCTAGACCTCATAGTCAAGGACCTGCTCGATCTCTCGAAACTCGAATCAACCCTGGTCCCCGTTGTGCTGACTGATGTAAACCTCGCAGATCTGGTCGAGCAAAGTTCTTTGGCATTCTCTTCGGCCTGTGAACGCAGAGGATTGACCATCGAGACCCGGATCAATCCCGAATGCTCAATCATCACTTCCAACGAATCGATGCTCGAACTGATCTTGCCAAACCTAATCGGCAACGCGACCAAATTCGCTCATGAAAACACCACCATCACGATCCACGCCGAATCCATCGCCATCGGAATCGATCCTGAGAATCCGCTACCCGACGGGCTTGATGGAACAAGAGGTGTTCGGATTGGCGTGCGCGATGAGGGGATCGGCATCCCGCTTTCACAGCAGCAACGAATCTTTGAACGGTTCTATCAGGTTGATGAAGCACGCGATGGATCATCGGCCCGGAGAGGAACCGGACTTGGCCTGGCGATCGTCAAGCACGCCGCCCGATCACTCGGCGGGTCCGTCAGGCTCAAAAGTATCCACCAGCAGGGGACCACGATGATTGTGGAACTCCCCGGCTGCGTCAGCGATATAGGCAAGAACGCCGATTCAACGCCCTGAGAAGTGTTCTCAATCCACGATGAGCCCACATCAGCGTATCTGGAGGCTTATCATTTGTGCCAGTTCATTGAGTCTGGCCACAACCCTGTTCTCGGACCACAGTCGGGTGCCGATTCGCCCGATACAACTCTCTATATAGATCACATGGCCAAAGACCCATCCAAACCAAGCTCCAAGACCAGCCTCAAGGGCGGCACCCGAAACGGATCAACGCCGAGACGCTCAACTGTGCGCATCGCCAACAGACCAATCCGCCAACAACTCGCCGATCTGATCGCATCGCCCAACCTCTTCTGGGGAATCGTGGCCCTGCTCGGATTTGTGCTCATCGTTGGGTCGATCACCAACTGGACGCGGGGCCAACTCCTCGTCTCAGTCGGCCAGGTAATGCAGGACACCAAAATCTCGCGGGTTGAGTTCAACACCGAGGATATTCAACAAACACAAATGCGGCAGCAAGCCGCCCGACTCAATGTGCCCCGAATCCACAGCGCAGATCTCCCAGTACTCGAAGAAATCCGCGCCTCACTGGTCAACCTCCCACGCACGCTGGGCGGAGTCGCTTCGCTCGATGAAGTGGACCGCGATATCCGTGTCCGCTTCGGGCTCTCCGAAGAATCCTTCGCCACGCTCCGAGAAACCGCCGCCCAAGACGCAAGCCTCAAACTCTGGAGCGATCAGGTCAACACGCTTGACGAAATCCTCCGCCGCCGCCCGCTGCTGGACCGGCAAACTTGGCAGCGCGCCACCCAAGAAGGTCTCAACACCCAGATCGAACTCCGATTTGGCCCAGCCGAAGAAAACATCCAGCCGCCCGCTCGGATCAGCCGCGACGATGCAATCAACATCGACAACGCCGACCAGTTCAAAGCCGAGATCGAACGCATGGTCCGAATCGCCGGATTCGCCGGCCCGGTCGATGCAGTGGTTCTCAACCGGTTGAGCTTTGAGACCAGACCAACCTTTACCTTTGATGAATCCGCCACCGCTGCGACGCAGGAAGCCCTGGCCCAACGGATCCAACCTGTACGCCGAGCCATTACCGTCGGCCAGCGCATCTTTGCACGCGGCGATGTCCTCGAACAAACCTCCTATGAACTTGCCAAAACTGAAATCGAACAGTTCTCAAAACAAGGCAGCATGGCCCGACGCGTACTCAAATTCTTATCCGTCTATGGCATGGTCGCCATGCTCGGCATCATCCTGGCAGGCTACATCTACATATACTGCCCCAAGATCGCCAAGCGACCCGCCCGGACGGGATGGCTCACTGGAATGATCACCGCGTGTGTATTCTCGGCGTGCGCGCTGAGTGTCTTTGATCCAAGGCTCATCTGGCTCGCGTCAATTACCCCCGTAGTCCTTGTCGCTGTCTTGGTCTGCATTGCCTACGACCAACGCACCGCCCTGGCGGTCTGCGGAATCACCGCGATCCTCGTCGGGCTCGCCCTCAAAATGCACACCGGAATGTTTGTCCTGATGCTCGTCGGCTCTGCGGGCGCCATCGCTCAACTCAAAGAAATCCGCGACCGCCGCACCATCATCCGCATGTCGCTGGTGATCGCCGGCGTGCTGACATTGGTAGCGATCTTTGACCAATTGATCGTGCTTCCCACTGTTGGCGTTGGCGGTTCAGAAATCTTGCGTCCTTTGATCGGCGCATCTGCTCAAGCTGGAATATCTGGATTGCTAGCTGGCGGGATCGCATTGTTTATCTTGCCCTTCATCGAAAAAATCTTTGACATTTCAACAGGCATGACACTCATCGAACTCCGCGACCCCAAAGAACCGCTCCTCCGCGAGCTTCAGCAGCGAGCACCCGGCACATACAACCACTCACTCAATGTCGCCTCCATCGCCGAGAGCGCGGCCGAGTCGATCGGGGCCGATGCACTCCTGACCTATGTCGGATGCTTGTACCACGACATCGGAAAAATGAACAAGCCGGACTACTTCATCGAAAACCAATCCGGAGGCCCAAACAAGCACGACAAGCTCAACCCAGCGATGTCGCTCTTGGTCATCGTCGGGCATGTCAAAGACGGCGTAGAAATGGCCCGCGAAAACGGGCTCCCTAAATCTCTCCACCACTTCATCGACGCCCACCACGGCACAACCCTGGTCGAATACTTTTATCGCCGTGCAAAAGAACTCGCCGCCCAATCAGACGAAGACCGAACCCCCGAACAAATCATTGCAGACAACGACGGCGACCAGTTCCCCGACGAAGTGGACTACCGCTATCCAGGCCCCAAACCACAAACAAAAGAAGTCGCGATTGTGATGTTGTCTGATGCTGTCGAAAGCGCAACACGGACACTCACCGAGCCCACCCCAGCACGCATCGACGCGCTGGTGCGATCACTTGCAAACAAACGATTGATGGACGGCCAATTCGACGAATGCAACCTCAACTTCCGCGAACTCAAAACCATCTGCGATTCGATCTCCAAGACCGTCGCAAGCATCTACCACGGCCGCATCCGCTACTCAGCAGAACCCGACGAGCCAAAACGCAGCAGCAACACCAAGACCCCGCCAAACATCCAAACCGATAAGTCCGCCTAAAGCGGCCCCATTAGTTCTTGCGTTTTTTAACCTGGTTATGGGTGTTGCCCTTCATCTTACCACTCTTCTTTTTGGTGCCCATCTCAGTAAACATCGCAATGGCGCTCACAATGGTAAAGAGCACAACCAAACACAACACAACAAGCAAAATCACATTCATCGACATAGCAGGTTCCTTCCGCTGTCAGTATATCAGATTTGCCATCTGCGCCAAGGCATCAGTGCCTACTCGCCCATGAGTTCTTTGTTGAATGCCTTGGTCCCGCCCGGAGCGATCGTAAACCATTGCCAGTCCTCGGTCCCCACAAGCTGGCGGGCGATGATGTTGATCTGCCCGATATGGAAGCTGTAATGGTCAATCTGGCGGGCGACGGCCGCATGAACCGGATGCTCCACCTTGCGGATCGTGACAATTTTCGACAAGTCCTCAGCCGTCAACGAATCGATCGCCTCAAAGAGTTTTGACCACCCCAACCCCCATCGTCCCATGATCTTGGCCCGTTCGTCAGCCGAATGCTCCGCCGGCGGCTCAAACTCCGCGTCCCGGTCCCGATTGGCTTTCTCGCCGTCACTGGTCAGAAAATCCGTCCACCGGCTGAGCATATTGCCCGCGAGGTGATTGACGATCACCGCACACGAGTTCAGCCCCGGCGACAGGACCGCAAAGAACTGTTCATTGCTAAGCTGACCGAACGCGTGCTCGCCGAAGGATTTTTGACGCTCAAAGACCTGCCGCCAAACGGCAACTGTGTCCTGTGGAAGAATGGACTGATAATTTTTGTCCGATTGAATCACAAACTGCTTGCCGGACATGGTATGTTTTGCCGCAATCAGCGCCTTCTGGATTGAGTTTTTTCGCACTTCAGTTGTAACAGCCCTTGGTGTTGGATGAATGCATCTTGAAACAGAGTACCTCGACATTAAATCTGTATCCATATACCTGCACCAAGCTTCTTGAGATTTGCTTCCACCAAGAACAACATGCTTCAACTTTGTGCATTGCATTAAAACAAGCTCCAACATACGGCACCCATTCTTCATATCAATAACTTTTATACCCTTGTCGTTTAGATACCACGGCACAATATTCCAAGTGACTACGAGCTCTCTTGAAATGCCTGCATCACGAAACGCTTCCCACACCCTTGGAGCCGCTGTATCATCGTTGTCATGACTAATAAACCCACTGCCTTCAACGCCGTCTGCCATTTTTCCTGGGTCTTGCAATAAAAAAAGCACTTTCGCATCAACTCCCCCACCAATCGGATCAAACCAAGGCACCGACATCCCCTCGGCGTTCCAGTTCCGCACCAACTCATTAAGCGGACGAACATGTGTACATAATCGGAGTGCCATTCGTCTTTGGATCGCATCGGCAGACGCCAATGTTCTCGACTGTTCCGCAGAACGCTTTCTTTCGAGGTTCAAATCGGATTCTTGTATATCACTCACTGAAATACCTCGCGTCTGCATTGTCATTATTCCGTTGAATACCACCGCTCCAAAACTACCTGCCAATCATCTAAGCTCTTCGCATAAATAAACCCCTGCTTCACCTCCGCCGCATTGGGATGATGGGCCGCGAATCGAATCCCAAATTTCCGCATGTTCCTCGCCGTATTGAACTCCGGGTCGCGCGTCTTGGCGTTGACGGCCAACAACAACTCAAAATGCTGCTCAAGCACCGCGCGTTGCTCGGCAATCGTCGGAGCCATCGGCTCATCACCCGCCAAAATCGCGCGAGCTTGCTTAAAAATCCACGGATTCCCAATACACCCACGAGCCACAGAAACCCCCGTCAACCCGGTGTACCCAATCATCCGAAAAATCTGGTTCACATCCCACACATCACCAGAGCCAAAAATCAAACGATCAGGATGCCGGTCAACAAGTTCTTTGAGCGGGTCCCACCGTGATGGACCAACATACTTTTGCTCAACAGTCCGTCCATGCACCGTCACCCAACTGCACCCAAGGTCATAAGCCGCATCAAACAAATATTCAAACTTCCTCTTCATCTCCGGCGTGTCGTCATAGGCCCGGCGCAACTTCACACTCAACGGAATACCACTGGGCAACACATCACGAACCGCCTTCAAAATCGCAATCGCACCCTCGGGCTCACGCAACCAATGCCCGCCACGAGATTTCTTGGCAATCTTCTTCACCGGACACGCAAGATTCACATCAATCCCCGCAAACGAATCAGAACCATCTGAACGAGATTCCCCAACCCCCCCAACACCCCC
>JAESRA010000027.1 GCA_016764895.1 Phycisphaerales bacterium
CGCGAAGCGGGCTTCAAACAAGTCCAATGCTACAGCAAACTTCCCGATGCCATAGACGACGAGGGCAACGCCTACATCAACCCCATCCAAGACCCTCAAGAAGAACTCGAAGAATCCTTCATCGTTCTGATCGCGGCCCAGACCACATGAAACCAAACCTCCCAACCCTCACCTGCCACGCCTGCGGCTACGACATGCACGATCGCAAACAAAACGATCCCTGCCCAGAATGCGCCGCCCCCTTCGACACCCGCCCCGATGCCTACACCACGCCATGGAAACTCACAGTTCCATTGGTCTGTTCATCCATTGTGATTCTCATCTTGCCATTTGTGACATTGCCCGCGTTCGTATTTTTGGTCCCATCCTTTCTCCTCTACCGATCGCAGATCAAGATGGACTTGAAATACCGCATTCCACTCTGGGCAGAGAAACGGCTCAAGCAGAACCACACCATGATGCTGATATGTGTCGCAGAACTCTGGTTAATCCTCATCATCTCGACCTTCTGGCCCAGCGCCCTTAACTGGTGGCAGGCCCCTTTCATCACTTAATGTACTGTTCAGCCAAACGCCGGATGCCCCGATCCGCATTCTTATACACGTCGGGTCTTCGGATTGTCAAGCAACAAAACGGGCGGCGGGGGGTCTTCTCTTTTCTTCACCCACTTCATACACTGATAATACATGAAACCAAACCTCCCAACCCTCACCTGCCACATCTGCGGCTACGACATGCACGATCGCAAATCCAGCGATCCCTGTCCAGAATGCAAAGCCCCCTTCGACACCCGCTCCGACGGCTATATAAAGCCATGGAAACTCACGGCCCCATTGGTGTGTTCAACTCTGGCCATTCTTTCAATGCCCTTCATCATGATATTTTCATTCATTCTCCTTTATCCTTCTTTCCAGACCGCAAGCACTCAAAAGAAAATGTCGTCTGAATACCGCATCCCCTACTGGGCCAAAAGACGACTCAATCAAAACCAAATGGTTATCTGGATCGCCATCATTGAGTTCATTGCTTTGATGGTCATTTCCAGCATCTGGCCCGACTTGCTCAACTGGTGGTAATCCACTCGGTGAATATCCTCAAAAGTGTGGACTAACTCGCCTATCGAGCCGAACAATAACTCATGAGCAGCGAACAACAAACCAACACGACCAACGCCCCCCTCAGTGTGGTCGTTGACGAAGAACGCGAAACCCAACGCGGTTGGTCGTATTTGCTGACCCTCTCATGGAAATCACGAGGCACCACCGAGCATGAAATCACCCTGAGTTGGGTCGATCACGACCAACTCACCGGCGGCTCTACGCCGCCGAGTGTACTGATTGAACGAGTCGCCAACATTGTCGCCTCGGCGATGGGTGTCGATGAAATGCCGAGCAAGTTTGATGTTTCTTCGATGCGTCGGGCGATCCCAGAGTTTGAGCGTTTGCTCAACTCCTGAACCTTCCAATCCCCTAGTATGTCGCCTGAGCACCCCCGATCACCGGAGCCGGCATGGACCTTTTTGAAATTCTTATCCGAACCGCACTCGGCGTCGTTGCCGGGCTTGTTGGTGGACTCGCCGGGCTTGGTGGTTCGATCATTATGCTGCCTGCGATGGCGATGATCTGGGGGTATGACGATGAAGAGCAGACTCGGCATCATGTGTACATGGCCGCGGCGATGTGTGTCAATGTGGTGGTCGCGTTGTCTTCGACGATCATGCATGCCAAAAAGAAGGCCGCCCGCAAGGATGTGTTGATGTCGTTGGTGCCTTCGATGACTGCGGGAATGGCGGCGGGGGTGATGATGGCGGGCGAGTCGCCAGGCCGCTGGTCGTTGATTGCCTTTGCGGGGTTCATTTGGATCTACTGCGCGTACAACATCATCACGACGATCAAGAAAATCCCTGACCATCCTGTTGATGCACCATCGCCGGCGCATTGGAAGATGGTTATCATCGGATTGTTTGTCGGATTGATTTCTGGCTACCTCGGCATCGGTGGCGGAATCTTGCTGGTGCCGTTGTTGCAGATGTCGGGTTTGCCGCTGCGTCATGCCATCGCGGGGAGTGCCGGGGTGATGTGGATCAGCTCGATCATCGGCGCGTCGTTGAAGCTGTACACTTTGCCGGCGATCCACTATCCGCCGCCCAATGAAGCGGAATACTTGACCATTGCTGATGCGATGTCCTTTGTGATCCCGGTGGGTGTTGGCGCGATTGTCGGCGCATATGCGGGGGCTTGGATCGCTCACAAGATCAAGCTGCCGCATTTGAAGCTGGTTATTGCGTTGATTTTGGCGGTTGCTTCGATCAAGATGGTGATGCGGTAGAGATGATGGGTTCTGAAACGCTTGGGTGCCGTGTTCTTGGAGTCTTCGACAAAAGCACGAATAAACACCTTTGGCACTTGAAGATCGTGCTCTTGGAAGACCAAGAACACGGCACCCGCGTTAAACTCGCTACATTCGCCGTCCTTTTCCGCGCGTGCCGGGGGAGCCGTGCTTGCTTTTGGCGAGTACGGCTTCGAGTTGTGAGCGTTTGATAAGCAGCGGAGTCTCGTCATCGTCATGCTGGATGAGCAGTTCCTTGACATGGAGCATCTGGTCCCGCAGCGCGGCGGCGTGCTCAAAACGGGTTCCCTCGGCGGCCATCATCATATCCGCTTGGAGCATCCCGACGAGAACCTCGGCATCAACGACTGGATCTGTAGACTCGGCGGCGAACTTGGCGGATCTTCGCGCTTTGAGTTCGGTGTCGAGCCCGCGGCGGATGTCTTTGACGATGGTGGTGGGGGTGATGCCGTGCTTGGTGTTGTGGGCGAGTTGTTTTTCGCGCCGGCGGGCCGTCTCGGTCATCGCCTGATCCATGCTCTTGGTGATCCGGTCGGCATACAGGATCACGCGCGATTCACTATTGCGTGCGGCCCGTCCCATCTGCTGAATAAGCGAAGTCGCCGATCGCAAAAAGCCTTCTTTGTCCGCATCAAGAATGCACACCAGCCGAACCTCAGGAAGATCGAGGCCTTCACGCAAAAGATTGACACCAACAAGAATATCAAACTCCCCTGCCCGAAGATCGGTCAATATATCGAGCCGGTCAAGCGTCTCGATTTCAGAGTGCAGGTACCGAACCTTCAAACCCTGATCGCTTAGATAGGTTGTCAGGTCTTCGCACAGCCGCTTGGTGATCGCAGTGACCAGCACCCGGCCGCCCTGCTCGACAACGATCTCGCACTGCTCCATAAGATCGGCGACCTGCCCAGTCGCCGGGCGGACCTCGACTTCAGGATCGAGCAGCCCGGTCGGGCGGATGACTTGCTCGATGATTTCGCCGCCGGTGGCTTCGAGTTCATAGGGGCCGGGAGTCGCGCTGACAAACATCATTTGCGGAACCAAGGCCTCAAACTCTTCAAACCGCAACGGCCTGTTGTCGAGGCATGAGGGTAAGCGGAACCCGTGTTCGACCAAAACGGTTTTGCGGGCCTTGTCGCCGTTGAACATCGCTTTGATTTGCGGGAGCGTGACATGTGATTCGTCCACGATGATGAGCCAGTCTTTAAGGTTGGTTCTAGACACCCCAAACTTCTGCGCATCGAGATCGTGGTCACGGCCGTCGTCTGGGGTTTGGATTGCATCGGGGTCCACGCTTCCGGGCGCGTAATCAAAGTAATCAAGCAGCGTAAATGGGCGTTCGCCGGGTTGGCGGCCGTCCATGTAGCGGGAATAGTTCTCGACCCCTGAGCAGTAGCCGACCTCTTCGATCATTTCGAGATCATATTTGGTGCGAGCGATGAGCCGCTGTGCTTCGAGGAGTTTGCCCTCATGCCGGAGTTCCATCACGCGAGCGTCCATCTCAACACGGATGCTGGCGAGCACCTCATTGAGGCGGTCCTCCGGCATCACATAATGAACCGCCGGGAACAAAAAGTACCGTGATTCCTCGGCCAGCAGTTCCCCGCTCGTCGGATTGATGAGTTCGATCTTTTCGATCTCATCGCCGAACAACTCAATCCGCACCGCAAACTTTTCATACGCAGGCCAGACCTCGATCGCGTCGCCTCGTGACCGGTACTGTCCGCGCTTGAACTCAATTTCTGATCGCTCATACCGCATCGCATTGAGCGCGAGGAACAGTTCTCGCCTTGGAAGGTCCATTCCTATGTTGAGCGTGTAGACCCGCTCAGAATAGGCACTCGGCGAACCCAAACCAAAGATGCACGACACTGATGCAACGACAACGCAGTCTCGCCGTTGAAGAAGATTGCTCGTCGCGGCCAGGCGCAGTTGGTCGAGGTCGTCGTTCTTAGCGGAGTCTTTTTCGATATAAATGTCGCGTCCGGGGATGTACGCTTCGGGCTGGTAGTAGTCGTAGTAGGAGACAAAGTAGTTCACCGAGTTGTTCGGGAAGAACGCTTTGAATTCTTCGTAGAGTTGGGCGGCGAGTGTTTTGTTGTGCGAGAGAATCAGCGTGGGTTTGTTGGTTTGGGCGATGACATTGGCCATCGTAAAGGTCTTGCCGGTTCCGGTCGCTCCGAGCAGGCAGGAGCGTTTCTCGCCGCTATTGATCGATGCAACGAGCGCGTCGATCGCCCCGGGCTGGTCGCCCGCGGGTTTGAACTCACTAATCACCTCAAAGGGTGTTTGCTGGGTATTCATTAGTCGATGGTAGGTGTCTAGTCAACTCGTTAATCAACTTGGACTGGCTGTTCTTCTTGACGCATGGAAGCCAAGGCCGCGCGAAGGGCGCCCGATGGTTTGGATTCATTCGGTGACTCTTCGATAGTTTCTTCGATGTCCTCGGCGGGTGCTTCTTTGACCGCTGCGGCGTCGATCTCGCCGTCTTCGCCGACCTGATCGAAGCGAACTTCGACGCGTTTGGACACGCCGCGTTCTTGCATGGTGACGCCGAAGAGTTTGTCGGTTGATTGCATCGTCCGCTTGTTGTGCGTGATGACGATGAACCGGCTCTGCTTGGCGAATATATTGAGCGTCGAGCAAAATCGCGCGACATTGGCTTCATCAAGGGCGGCGTCGACTTCGTCAAGCACACAGAAACAACTCGGCTTACTGCGGAAGATCGCCAGCAGCATCGCGACTGCGGTCATGGTTTTTTCGCCGCCCGACAACTGGTTGATCGAGCGGGGCTCTTTGCCTGGTGGTTTGGCGATGACTTCGATCCCGGATTCGAGCAGGTCGATCTCGTCGGTGATGACTTTTTGGCCGTCAATTTCTTTGACCAATGGCATCAGCCGGACCTCAGCGCGGCCGCCGCCGAACAGCCGACGGAACATACCGTTGCGACCGCCAAACTCGTCTTTGATGCGGTCAAAGACCTCGCCGAAGCGGGCACGCGAAGCGACATTGAGCTTCTCGATAAGCGTGGCGAGTTTGATCCGTGCCTCGTCGATGTCGCGGACCTGGGTGATGAGGTCGTCGTTGCGTTGGGTGAGGTTGGTTTCTTCTTCGATGGAGTTGAGGTTGACATTGCCGAGCTTTTTAATCTCGCCCTTGAGCACATGGACACTGGCGGTCATGGAGTTGACATCGATTCGGTCAACGCCGCCGTCGTCCATCATGTGGCGGTACTCGGGGTACTCGATGACCAGATCGACTTCGAGGTCTTCGAGCGTGCGTTCTTCGATGGTCTCGCGTTTGACTTCCGTTTCCCTGCGCGATGATTCAACGGCGTGCCAGTCGCGGTTGAATGCTTCTGTTTTATCGCGTGCAAAGCTCATCGCTTTGGTGGCGGTGTCGACTGCTTCTTCGGCCACGCGGACGATTTCTGCGTGCTCGTGCATCGAGGTTTCGAGGGACTCGATAAGCGCGTGGGCTTTGAGTTGGTCGTCGTGGGCTTCTTGGGCGACGCGGTTGTGTTCGTCGAGGTTGGCTCGGGCGCGTTCGATCATCGCTTGGGCTTGGGCGTTGCTGCGTTCGATCTCGTCGCGGCTGGTCGTCAGCGAGGACAGGTGCCTTGTTTCGGAGCGAACCTGCTCGTGCGCGGTTGAGACCGCGACGCGGACTGTGTTCGCTTGGTCGTTGATGAGTTCGAGTGCATGTTCGTGTTTGCCGAGCCCGCTCTGGAAATTTTCGAGGAGGGCGCGTTGTTCTCCGAGCAGTCGGTCGAGTTGCCCGGCTTTGGTTGTGAGGGCCTCGCGTCCAACGCGGGATTCTTCGAGCCGGGTCGCGTGGGTGTGTTGTTCATCGACGCCGCGCTGCATCTCGCGTCCGAGGCGTTCGATCTCGGCGGTGTGCGTGTCGAGGGCGTGTTCGGTGCGGACGCGGGTTTCGCGGAGTGCGGTGAGTTTGGAGTGGAGCCGGGAACGCTGCTCGCCGAGATTTGCAGCGTCTTGATCTACTCGTGCAAGGTTAAGCTTGGCACTGTCGAGATTCGTTCGGATGATTTCGATCTGCCCTGCCAGTTCGTAGAGTTCGCTTTGGCGTGCAAGAAGCCCATTGGATTCGCTCCCGGATCGGGTGCCTGCGCAGACGCGTCCGTCGGGTTCGAGGACCACGCCGTCGCGGGTGACGAATCGGCACGGGGTCGATGCGAGCGGTCCGGCTCCGAGCAGCAGCGCCGAATCGAGGTCCGAAACGAGCAATGAGTTTCCCAGCAATCGGTCGAGCAGTGATTCAACACGCGGGTCGTTATCGCGTGAGGCGACCGAGTCTCGCAGGCGGCTTACGCGGCCGTTGGTTGCGTCGGTCAGCCAGCCGGGGATCGTTGAGCCTGCCGAAAGCCCGACATCAATCAGCGGCAGGAAAGTCACGCGGCCTGGGAGCGACGCGATCTCTTCTGGGGTTGGCATCGCGTTTATGGATTCGACGACGAGCGCTTGGAGCGTGTCTTCGAGGGCGGCTTCGATGTGCCCGGCTTGGTCGCCCGTGGTTTCGATCAGTTCGGCCAGCGGGCCGATGACCCCGGTAAATCCTTGGCCCTGATCCTGCATCTCAAGGACAGCGCGGACGGCATCGTCGAGCCCGACGCGGCCTTTGACCATCTCGTCGAGCGTTGCGTGGCGAGTCTCTCTGCGGACGCGTTCTTCGTCGAGCGCGTTGACACGCTTGGCGAGATTGCCACGCGATGAATCGAGCGATTCGACCTTTGCATCGAGTCCGCTAAGTTGGTCCTCGTCCTGCTTGATGTTGGTGTCAACGACCGCGATTGCTTCTTGGGTTCGAGATTTGAGGAGTTTGGATTCGGCGATCTGCGCGTCGAGCGTGTGGAGGCGTTGGATGAGTTCGTTGACGCGTTCGGTGATGGATTCGATCCGGCGGTCATCGCTCTCGACGCGGGCGATCAAGGTTGCGTGTTCGCGTTCGACGCTGGCGACGACCGAGCGGGTTTCGTCGACCTTCTGGCGTTGTTCGTTGAGGGTGCGGGCGGCGTGCTCGCGCTGGCCGCTGGTTTCTTTGAGCTTGAATTCGGACTCGCTGAGGGTTTCTTTGAGTTCTTCGAGCTTGGCGGTGTGGCCTTCGATCTGCGCGTCGATCTCAACGAGTTTGGTGCTCGATTCGCTCAGGCGGGAGGTTTCTGTTTCTACAAGGTGGGCCGCGTCTTCGATGGCTTTGTGGGTCATCTCTTGGCGCTGGTTGGCCGACTCGGCTTGGTGTCTTGCGTTGGTCAGGGAGTTCTCGGTTTCGCGGAGCACACGCCCAACGGTCAGGCGGTTCTCTTTGGCGAGATTGTGCGCGTCCTCGGCTTCTTCGAGCATCGCTTGGGTCTGCCGGCGCTCGTCTTCGAGCGAAGCGATCTGTGAGGTCAATCCTTCGAGGCGGCGGCGGATGTCGTCGTAGAGTTCAAATCCAAGTGCCAGGCGTTGGGCGCTGTATTCATCATCAAGTTCTTGGAACCGCCTCGCCTTGGCGGCTTGGCCTTTGACCATCCGCAGGCGGCGCTCGGTTGAATCAAGTTGCTCGCGCGTGACGGCGAGATTCGACTCCGCTTTGTCGAGCTTCCGCTGCGCCTCAATCCGGCGCTGACGGTACTTTGCAATCCCAGCGGCTTCCTCGAAAATGACCCGCCGTTCCATCGGCGACGCGAGCAGCATCCGGTCCACCTTGCCCTGCTCGATAATCGAGTACGCGTCGGCACCGATGCCGGTATCGAGGAACAGATCGCGGATGTCTTTGAGACGCGCGAGTTTGCCGTTGATGAGGTACTGGCTTTTGCCGTCGCGGTAGAGCCGGCGTTGAACCTCGACTTGATCCGCATCAATCGGTAGCGGCCGGGCGATGCGTCTGCGTTCGGTAATGATGGCCGCCGCTTCGCTCTCGCCTTCACTGGCGGCGCGGTCAGCATCGGCATCTGAAATCAGTTCGTCGTGTTTTGGATGATTTTCATTGGCCTCGACATCTTCGACTTCGACGGCATGGGTCTCAGTCGGCACTTGGCCTGCCAGTTCAGTGAGCATCGCGGCGGACTTTGGATTATCGAAACTCAGCGTGACGGCCGCCATCCCCGATGGCTTTCGCCCGGCAGAGCCCGCAAAGATGCAGTCGATCATTTCCTTGCCACGGAGCGATTTGGAGGAGCGTTCGCCGAGTACCCATTTGATCGCATCAACGACATTGGACTTGCCACAGCCGTTGGGGCCGACGATTCCGGTGATGGGGTCGTCGAAGGTGAAGGTTGTTTTGTCGGCAAAGCTTTTGAACCCAACGAGCGTGAGTTTGGTGAGCGCAAGACCGGCATTGGCGGTTGGGCCTGGTGTCTGGGTCACTTCAACCACAGATTCTGAACTTTGGGGGGTAAGAGTTGTCATGGTCAGCGCAACCTCCGTGTTGGCTGGCAACACATCGCCAAATGGCGAGAACCGTCATGAGTCGATATGTCGCCCCGGCTTGGTCTGGGCTCCGCCCGCCGGTTGGGTCGATTGTATCGTATTTGGGCGACTATTGCACGCTCAGAACGGTAATTCATGGGGAATCTGGAGATGCTCAAGGGTATTTTTTTAGTTGCCTACCCGACAATCACTTCTTACACTCACACCACCCAATCCACAAGGAGTCCCATATGACCATCCCCCAAAACCCATCCGACCGAACCTACACCGAAACCCACGAATGGCTCAAAGTGGATGGCGATGTCCTGACTATCGGGCTCACTACCTACGCCGTCGATCAGCTCACGGATGTCACCTTCGCCGAGATGCAGCCCGTCGGGACCGAAGTAGCCCCAGGCGACTCGGTCGGCGAGGTTGAATCGGTCAAAACATCGTCGGATGTCTACTCCCCGGTCCAAGGCGAGATTATCGAGGTCAATGAATCCCTCGATTCCAACCCCGAACAGGTCAACTCCGACCCCTTCGGCGACGGCTGGCTCGTCAAAATCAAAATCACAGATCAGGGTACCCTCGGCGATGCAATGGACTCCGAGGCCTACACCGCCTCAATCAGCTAATCCGGGTGGCCCGACGGAGTCGTCTTCGACTCCTTCGGGTCGAAGATATGATCGCATTGAATCTCACCTTCACGATCCCCATACCACCATCGTGCAGAACTCCATGCCCAATCAGTAGGACTGTTAGCCAGTTGAGCACGAACCGGGTTCATATGAATATACCCGATTTTCTCGTCGAACTCATTATTCGATACAATGTTGCGATCATGCCCACCCCCACGCTGCCAGAAGCGGGTGTTTCCCCGGCGATCGATCAGATGCTCGAGTACAGGAGCATCGAGTTCTCTCCATCGTGCAAGAATCGTGCGTGCAACCGTTGCTTTGAGACTCCGTAGCATTCTTTCGACTTGACCCGATTCTTGGTCACGAATCAAAAGATGCACATGGTTTGGCATGAGAACCCACGCATAAAGCGAGAATGATTGAAGTGATCGGGTGCGGCAAAGTTGTGCACTGAATGTATCTCGCAAAGCTTCGCTGCCGAAGAGATTCAGATTCTGGTATGTCGAGAAGGTGAGAAACCGAGCATGATGAGCATCGTTGATCCGGCGCATGCCCTTAGTATACAACTTAGCAGGGTGCCCAAGACCCGAAGGAGGATAAGAATCCTCCGTCGGGCCACCCCGAGTTTGCAACTTTTCGCTCCCAACCCCCAATACTCTCCCATATGACCCCCCAAATCAGATGCGTTGATGTCAAAAAATCGTACCCGACCGGGGGCTCAAGCGTTCAGGCGTTGCGTGGGGTGAATCTGGAGATCACCGACCCGGGGTTCTACGCCGTCATGGGCAGGTCAGGATCGGGCAAATCCACCCTCCTCCACATCCTCGCCGCGATGGACCCACCAAGTTCAGGCGAAGTCACCGTCTCAGGTAAGCGCGTCGATCAACTCACCGAACGACAAGCGACGCAGTTTCGGCGAACATCCATCGGGATCATCTTCCAAGCCTTCAATCTCATTCCCACCATGTCCGCCCTAGAAAACACACTTCTCCCAGGGCTCCTGGCAGGAGATTCAACCGGGGCTCTCAAAGCACGCGCCCTTGAACTCCTCGACCGTCTCGGACTCTCAGACCGCACAACCCACCGGCCTCAAGCCCTCTCAGGCGGCGAGCAGCAACGCGTCGCCATCGCGCGGGCACTCCTCTACAAACCACCCGTTGTCTTTGCCGACGAACCAACGGGGAATCTGGACTCAGCATCGAGTGCGTTGGTCTGGGAGGTTTTGCGCGATCTTGCCCACGAGCAAGAAGTGACGGTGTTGATGGTGACCCATGAACTCGAGGCCGCGAGTTATTGCAAGCGGGTGTTTGTGATGGTCGATGGCTTGGTCAAGGGCGTGATTGAATCGGATGATTCTGAGGGGGAAGGGGGTTTTGATGTTGGCACTCTTGCGACTCGCACGCAGCATCTGCTTGGGCAGACCGAGTAGACTCATCCTGCTCTCCGCAGCGGTCTGTATGTCGGTGGTGCTGATTAGTACCGTCGCGTGTGTGATGGGCTCGATCAATGCCTCGTTCACCCAGCAGATCAACACCTCCGTCGGGCTCGCAGAGGTCCGCGTCGTCGCGATCAAAGGCTCGACCATGCCCGCCTCGGTTGCCGAATCAGTCAGTAAGTGGGAAGGCGTGCATTCTGTACTCCCAAGACTCCAGCAGACCCAATCCCTCCTCGTCACCCTCCCGACGGCGATGCCGGTGGATGAGAACAACCCCGATGGGCATCACTCCGTCACCAACCACGGCTACCTCACCAGCGTCTTCGTCAACGGCATCGACCCAGAATCCGAGTTTCAAGCCCGTCCCGTCGTCCTACTCCAAGGGCGGTATCCACAAGCAGACTACGAAATCCTCATCGATGCACGAGTTGCCCAGAGGATGAGCTGGATCTATTCCAAAGACGAAGGCAAGCAACGCCCTACGAAGGTTTTCGACGATCCCATCGGCTACCTCAGCCACCACGCCCCCTTCCTAGGCCAACGCGCCGAAACACTCGACGAAGCCATCGCCCTGAATCGTGGCGTTGGCATTCGCATCGGAGACACCGTCGAGTTCGCCCGGCTCCTTCGCTCCAATGTCAAACTCACAATCGTCGGCATCGCCCAAGCTCCTCCAATGGGCGGCAGACCCATGGCCTACACCACCATCCCAACCCTCGACGCGATGGCACGACGCAAAGGCCAAATTTCAGATTTAGAAATCAAACTCAACGAAGGCATCGATCCGCTCGAATTTGTTGCAGAACACCAAAACGCCTACCCAGGCCGAGCAATTGTCCAGACCACCGGGCGCATCACCGCAGGGGTCGAGCAGAACCTTGCTGCGGCGCAGATGGGCTTTATGCTGATCTCGGTCATCACGCTGATTTCTGCTGCGTTTATCATCGCAACGGGTTTGACCACAGGCGTCGCCGAGCAACAACGCATGCTCGGCGTCCTTCGCTGCATCGGTGCCCACCGTCGCCAACTCGGCATCGCCCAACTCTTGGTCGGGTTGACGGTATCGGGACTCGGCGCCATCGCCGGGCTCCCCCTTGGAATCGCCCTGGCGTGGGTGCTCATTGCGATCTTCAACCAGCAACTCCCGGCTGGTTTGGTTATCCCCGGATTCAACCTCACGATCACACTCGCCGGCGCCTTGGCCGCCGGACTCATCGGTGCCCTCTGGCCCGCGTGGCGAGCGGCGACACTCTCGCCGATCCAAGCGATGAACCAGCAATCCCAGCCCTCCAATCCAGCCCAGATCGGCAAGATCACCCTCGTCGGTGTCCTCGGCATCGCGATCATGATCTCCATCGTCCTGTCAGGACGCGCCGGCGCGTTGAGCAATCAAACCTTCTTCTGGACCTATATCACAATCGGGCTCCCTGCGATGTTCCTCGGCTATTTTCTCGCCTCGGCATCTGTCGCGGTGCTTGTTGCCCGAACCATCGGGCCGCTGATTTCCAGAGCATTCAGACTTCCTCAATCCCTCCTTGTTCGCACTGTCCGGGCAACGCCGTACCGTCATGGCTTTACCGCCGGCGCCCTCATGACCGGGATCGCCCTGCTCATCGCAATCTGGACCAACGGCTCTGCCGCCATGCGCGACTGGATCGACCAAATCCAGTTCCCAGACGCTTTCGCCTACGGGCTCCCGATGAGCGAAGAAGCGATCGGCATCCTCAACGATCTCGATGTCGTCGAGCGGACCTGTGCTATCAACATGCTCGCTGTGGAGACCGACGCATTCGGAGTCAAAGCCCTCACGACCTACAAGACCAACTACTTCGGGTTTGAGCCTGAGGCATTCTTTGATATGGTCCATGTCGAGTTCATCGAGGGCGATCCAGAAACCGCGCTGGCCAAACTCAAAGAGGGCGGCAGCGTCATCGTCGCAAGAGAGTTCCTCATCGCCAAGGGGCTGGGCGTAGGCGACATCTTCACATGCAAAGATTCCACCGGCCAAGAACACAACTTTGATATCGTGGGTGTCGTCACTACCCCAGGCCTGGAGCTGGTTTCCCAGTATTTTGACCTCGGCGAGAGCATGGTCCAGCAGGCCATCAGTTCGGTGTTTGGTTCAAGGGCCGACATGATCAAACACTTTGGTGTCCGCGATCCGATGCTCATCCAGATCGACCTCGATGATTCGGTACCGACCAAAGAAGCGATCGATCAGATCGAGCGGGCCTTGATTGGGTCTGGGGTCCTCAATGTGGGGTCTGGCGCAAGGATTCGCACGCAGATCGAATCGGTGTTTACATCCTCGTTTGTGGTCGTCTCGACGGTCGCGCTGGGGGCGATGCTGGTTGCATGCTTCGGGGTGGCGAATTTGATCGTCGCGGAGGTCAGCGCCCGTAAATATGAGCTTGGGGTTCTCAGAGCGGTGGGGGCCTCGCGTGGCCAGATTGTCCGTTTGATCTGTGGCCAGGCCCTGATTATTGCGATTGCCGCGTGCGTGCTTGGGACGCTATTGGGTCTTCAGGCCGCTTGGGGGGGCCAGCAGGTCAATCGGGTGCTGGTGGGGATGGATTTGAACTTCCGTCCTCCGCCGATGCTCCCGATCATGATTTCATGGGCGACGGCGATTTTCCTGACCCTTTTGGCGGCCGCGCCCAGCGCAATCCGGCTCAATCGCTCGTCGGTTCGGGAGCTGATGAGTTCCTCAGGCGGATGAATGACTGGAATCATGTGACGATTCGTCCGATATAAGTGTTATCCGCTTGCTTTATGGCATGGGGGATGGTTCAATACACCAAGCCCATTCCAAGGGGAAGCCCAGCATGCCGCTGGGATCGCAAAGATCGTTCCACCACCCCCACAGGAGATTTGACATCGCTCGCAGACGCTTCTTCCGCCAACAAGGTCCCGTTCAACGGACACGAATTAATCACATGATCCGCCTCTCTCCGATCCGCTTGATCGGCGAACAAGGCGAGCAGCTCGGGGTCGTTGAAACGCCCGATGCCATGCGCATGGCCCAGACAGCCGGACTCGACCTCGTCGAGGTCGTTTCTGACTCGCGCCCGCCTGTGTGCAAGATCATGGACTACGGTAAGTACAAATACGAACTCTCCAAACGCGAGAACAAGTCCAAATCTTCTGGGCAAGAGCTCAAAGAAATCCGTCTCGGACGATCAGTCAAGATCGACCCGCACGATGTACAGATTCGTGTAGATCAGTCACGCCGGTTCTTGATCGCAGGTCACAAGGTTTCGATCACCCAGCGGTTCCGTGGCCGCGAGATGATGCACAAGCAACTCGGTGAAGAACGCTTGTTCAAAATCTGCCAAGACTTGAGCGATGTCGCCAAGATTGAGATGGCCCCGCGTACCGCAGGCCGGTCGATTACTTTGGTGCTGGGTCCAGACAAGGCCAAGATCGAATCGTACAAAGCCAAGCTCGCTCAAGAGGGCAAGGAAGCTGAGGAAGATCTCGCCAAGCTCGAAGCCGAGGTCGCTGCCCAGAACGCCGCGATCGCTGCCAAAGAGGATTCAGAAGATAAGAACGATGAATCCAAAAAGTCCAAAAAAGGCAAAGGCCCCAGGGACAACCGGGCGTCAAACCCCGTCGATGACGAGATCGCCGATCTCCTCGGCGAGGCCTGATCTAAAGAATTGTTTTCAGTTCCATACATACAAAAACACCCGTTGCTTGAATATGCAACGGGTGTTTTATTGAATGCGTGGTTTGAGTAGAACCTTGAGAATTTATCGACGGCGACGCGATGCGAGGGCACCGCCAGTCAAAAGCAAGGCCAAAGCACCTGGAGCAGGGACGACATTGCCGTAGATGCCTACCGAGGAGATGTACCCAGAGTACCCGTTTCTCATATCATCCCATTCTCCGGGTTCTGATCCCCAGCGAGCCGCACCAATGGAGAAATCTTGGGTATTGGCGGCCATGCCACCAGTAAAGGCGTTGGTATCCACGATGCTGCCATCAACAGCCAGTTGCATGCCGTCTGCACCGAAGGCGAACTCCATGTTGTACCATTTGTTGAGATCAAGCAAGCCAGAGTTGACATAATAACTGGCGCTGTCGCTCTGGAAACGGACTTGGATGATGCCTTCGTGATTGTCATTACCACGGAGCAGGTTGATGGTCAGGTCGCCACCGTTTCGGTAGCCGTTGGAATCCTTTGAGAACAGTGTTTCCATGGAGTTCCAGTGCCCGGTTTGTTTGAAGTCGATTGCGATCACGCCGTCGCTGAGTTGGTAGGCGTTGCGATTTTCGAACTTGATATAGTCGCTGGATCTGCCACGAAGGAAACCGGCGGCATCACGACCACCAAAGGTGCCGATTCGGGCTTGATCAACGATTTGTCCGTTGTTATTGCCGACGATATCCAGTGCGTGTCCGCCGCTGAAATCCCATTGAGCGACCTGGCTGCGGCCATCGGTCAAACCCGCGCTGGCGGCTCCGGCGACGGCGAAAATGACTGATGCGGCAACGATATGAGTGGTGTACGCGTTCATGATTCTTGGCTCCTTGTTTATTCTGATGGGGGGTCAGGACAGTCCTTATTGACCTTGCTCAGCCCATACAGTGGCATGTGATGGCAAAACATGCAAAAAAACATGGAGCATCCGGCAAAGCGGTGGACCATTTGAAAGGTTTGCGATCTGTAGAGGGGCTGTTATGAGACTTGCGGTTGTGTTATCGCAAACTCTCGGCTTGGGCGGCCAACGCTTCAACACGGCTCTGGAGAATTTCGATCGCGGCATCAGGGCCATGCTCGAGCAAATCTTTGGTCTCGAGCGGTTCGCCATACACCACCGCGATCGGGCGGGTAAAGAGTCGAGGGAGTTTTCTATGGCGAGGCCAAAGATCGTACACACCCGCAATCCCAACCGGGACCACCACGCAGTTGGCCCGTTTGAGCAGCACCGAGATTCCGCGTGCAAAGGGTTGAATTGTACCGTCGTCTGTGCGGGATCCTTCTGGAAACACAAGCACGGCCTTCTTCTCGTTGAGCCGTTTGATGATTTCTTTCATCGCCCCAGCATCCCCAGCCCCCTGCTTGATCGGGGTCGAGTTGAGACTCGTGATGAACCAGGCAAAGGGTTTGAAATCAAACAGTCCGCCTCGCGCCAAGAAATCCGTATCCCGCGTGGAAAGCGAGCAGCCGATCAGAGGCGGATCAAAGAACGATTGATGATTGGCAACGAGCAAAACGCCCCCGTGCTTGGGAACATTCTCAAGCCCTCGCCTTCGACGCCGATAGATAATCATGAACAGCACATGGGCGATTGATCTACAAAAATTGTAGAAGAATATATGCGGGAGGGTTGAGCCGGGATGTCGTGATCGGATTCGACGAAACATGTTACGAATCAATCTCCGGAAGATCAACAACCCGAGCAAGCGTGTGCTTGGCCATCAGATCCACAACCGCTTCGATCCCCAGCCCGGAGGTATCGATCCGAATGGCATCATCAGGGCACACCAAAGGGCCATCGTCGCGTGATGAATCGATTCGGTCTCGCTCGATAATCCGCTCGCACATCGTTTCGAGTGACATGGTCGCTGGATCGAGCCCAAGTTGATCGATCCGGCGTCTGGCGCGAATCTCAGGATCGGCATCGAGATAGAACTTGATGGCCGCATCCGGGAAGACCACAGAGCCTTGATCGCGTCCTTCGGTGACGAGATGAGGGTGCTGGGCGAATATAATCCGCTGCTTGCGGACCAGGTGCTGGCGGAGTTCTGAGAGTGTCGCAACAAATGACACCGCGTCGGTCACTTCTTGAGATCTGATTCGGTGATCAATGGGGGTATCCCACGCCAGAATTGTTGGCGGGTCTTGCGACCAATCGAAGTGCAGGTCCGCGCCGATGACTTCGCTGACGAGTTCGCCGACTTGATCTTTAGTATATTCTTTTTCGATCATGATCGCGGCGGCGGCTCTGTACATTGCGCCGGTATCAAGAAAATCCAAGCCTAACTGGGCAGCGAGCATTCGCGCGACGGTGGATTTGCCGGTCCCGGCGGGGCCGTCGATGGTGATGATGATTGGGCGGTTGGCAGGCACGGGGGTCGGTATCCCTTGCGGAGTGATCAGTTCTTGAACGGCGAGCGGTTTGACTGTTTGACAGTGGGCGTGCTCACTGGTTAACCTCGTATCAAATCGGGCTGTGGGTCGGGCTGTGGGGTCGGTCTGCGGGTCGGGCTATGCGGTTTGGCTGTCATCAATACATTAGCAGGTTCAGTCCTTGAGTGCTATCAAGGCCTCTTGGATTGCCTCTTTGGAGTGGATAACTCCCAATGATTCGTCCCCATCGCCTCGATAATCAATAGAAACCGTCCCGTCGAATCCCACAGCCGCGATCGCTCCCACCAGCGAAGGCAAGTCATACCCCTCATGGACCGGGATCGGATCGTCTTCCATCATCATTCCCTCAAGCTCGGCGGCCAGCGCGTCAAGCCCGCTGAGTTCTGGAGCGTCATCTGCGGGGTCTTCCTCTTTCGCCTCTGATTCTGCTGCGGGGGCCGGGTCAGGAACCGTGAATCCCAGCGTAGACGCATTGACCACCGACGCATAAGGCGTCAGTTTTTTGAGGTATCCTACCGGATCACCAGATTTGGCTGCGGTTTCAAAGTCCGGCATCGTCCCGATGCGGAACCCGCCGATTTCCTTGAGAAGATCCGTCAATCGTTCAGGGTCCTGGGTCAGCCCATTTGCAGGGGCAATAAGCACATTGATCTGGGCCCGGTCCGCAGCCCGGAGAATATGCTTCATGCTCTCGGCGGCCTGCTCAAAAGCTGCATCCGTGTCCTTGGCCTTGATCGAAAGCGAAACCGAGTTGCACCCCATCAACGATGCAGCCTTGACTACACGCGTCATCCGTTCGATGCCCTCGAGTGCTTTGTCGCCCTTGATGTCACCCAGCGGCAGCGGGGATGATTGGCTCAGTAGCAAGCAAGAACACCCGATCCGGTCCCCAGAATCACGGATGAGTTCAAGGTCCTTGGGGGCAAGTCCAGCAAGTTGATCCGTTGAGAAGTTGATGGCTCGAAGACCGAACTGGTCCATCGTGTACTTCGGCAAATCCATCGGAGACATCGCCCGAGCCCCCCTCCGTTTGAGGACGCTGCGGATCGAGTTGGTATTGAGCGAAAACATCATGTGAACCCACTCTAGGGGGTGGAAAGAGAAGAGTGGGCAATGGGCAGTGGGCAATAGGCAATGGGTGAAGAATGGGTGAAGAATGGGTGAAGAAAGAAAAGTGCAACTTGTGGTATCGACTTGGTTTATCGAGCTATTGGGTCTCGACATATTCCCAGACCGTCACAGGCACCTGCCGAACACCCCATTGGAGGGCGATTTCATGGGTCGGGTAGAGCAAATCTAGACGATTCCCTTTGATCGCTCCGCCGCAGTCCAGGACTGGGACGATTTCGGTGTTGGCGTAGCCGGGGATTGAAACCATCGACCAGTAGGGCAATACCTTCGGGTCGGCGGCCACAAGCTTCATGCCGTTGGTCCAGACCGAGTTCATCGTGGCAGTTTTGCCATCGGCAAACTTGCCGCACGAACGGGCATCCGGGGAATATCCGGTGACGGTCATGTAGATCACCCGGGCCGGGCGGATGAGTTTGCCATCAAACCACCGGTAGGAGGGATCGATAACGGGTGCGGCTTCAATCACGGTGTCCGAAGTGGTTGCTGGTTCAGGGCTTGGTTCAATAGTTGGTTCTTGGAGTACGGCAGTTTGGACGGTTCGTTGAGTTTCAACCGAAACATCTCTAGCCATTGCCGATTGATCAATCCCGACCAGTGCCGGGAGTGTGCCTGTTTGTTTGGTCCAGATCGCGCTGGCGACGACGAGTGAGAATGCTGCGAGCCATGCTGCTCCATCGAGTACACCCATCGCGCGGGCGCGAGTGTGGATTGTCAATCTTGAATTGTTTAGAGTCTTGGGCATATGGGCGAGCGCTGATTTGAATCCCGAGCCGGCCTTGGCTTGAAGTGGGAATGATGATTGAGGGCGCTCCTTGCCCAAGGCTGCAATGGTATCCCCTGAAATAGCAAGGGGCTATGCGCCGAGCGTAATGTGAGAAAAGGCAGGGCGGTGCTCTAATTCAGATCCATATTTCACCCATCGAATGCCTGATAACGCGTATTGGCACAGATTTGGGGTGGGTTTTGATCGGGTATATGGATACAGTGTTGTCAGATGAGCAACTTCAACCATCCCAACTCAACTCCGAGCAGTTTTCGCACCAAACTGGGGTCGTATGCGACTGGATTGGCGATCGGATGTCTCCTGATGGGATTTTTCTTTTACCAAAAACACCGCGCCCAGAAGCAAGACAGCCAACGAA
Organism: Phycisphaerales bacterium; assembly: GCA_016764895.1. Classification (GTDB taxonomy): domain Bacteria; phylum Planctomycetota; class Phycisphaerae; order Phycisphaerales; family UBA1924; genus UBA1924. The sequence continues at coordinate 19,206 of JAESRA010000027.1, forward strand.
TCCAACAACTTCAAGACCAACTCAATACCCCGGCGGAATCAACCCCGTGAGCCCGGCCTCCAAAACAACTCAAAAAGTAACCAAAAAAATCACCAAAAAGAAAGTGATTAAAAAAAAGGTCAAAAAAACCCCCGCCAAATCTGGCGTTGACCCAACCAAGTGCATCCGCATCCGAGGCGCCAAAGAACACAACCTCAAATCACTCGACATCGACATCCCCCGCGATCAACTCGTCATCATCACAGGATTGTCCGGCTCAGGCAAATCCTCACTCGCCTTCGATACCATCTTCGCCGAGGGTCAGCGCAAATACATGGAATCCCTCTCGGCCTATGCCCGCCAGTTCCTCGACCAACTCAAAAAACCCGACATCGAAGAAATCGAAGGCATCCCCCCGACCATCGCCATCGAACAACGCTCCTCCTCCCACAACCCCCGCTCCACCGTCGCCACCACCACCGAGATTTACGACTATCTCCGCCTGCTCTTTGCCCGCTGTGGCACGCCTCGATCATGGGCACCCACCAAGAAAAAAAAGGACGGCACCATCACCGCCCGCTCAGGACGACCCATCGAGTCATCGAGTGCCACCCAGATCGTCGATCATGTCATGGCATTCGGCAATGGCACCAAGCTCATGGTCCTGGCCCCCGTCGTCCGAGCCAAAAAAGGATTCCACAAAGACACCCTCCAAGATTTCACCAAGCAGGGCTGGAACCGCGCCCGTGTCAATGGCACCATCACCGATCTTCGTGAAGCACTCAAAGAAGACACCGAAAACCCGCTCAACCTCCATCGTCATAAAAAACACTCAATTGATGCGGTCGTCGATCGCATCGTCATCAAGGACGACGCCCGCCAACGGCTCGTTGAATCCATCGAGGCCGCACTGCGGCTGGCCGAAGGTTCGGTCATCATCAGCATCGAACCTTCAAGTTGCCGTGGCACAGGCGTCCCGCCTGTGTCTTCTGTAGTTGATGGGCCTGGTGAATCTGAAGTCATCAC
>JAESRA010000251.1 GCA_016764895.1 Phycisphaerales bacterium
CCCGGATGCTTCTATCAGCCAAGGGAACACCTGATCGATCCGGTATTTCATAAGTTCAAGATTGGTCACATGATGTCCATTGGTAGCGAGTTCGCATGCAAGGAATCCAAAGCTGCCGCCAATATCAAGAACACGCATAAAATCCGATTTCTCATACATATGGAATAATGAATCAATCACACTCCGACTGTGTAACGCCCAGTGCATCGAATATATAAACACTTCCATAGCTGAACTTTGGCTTGAAGAGTCGCTAAACAAATGATTTGATTGCCCAAGCACTTGGCAAAATCCATCCGATTGACTGGAAAGCCGAGGATAAATACTGCCAAGATTGTCAATATCATCCGTTACGCCAGCACCCCACTCCACTCGGATCCAACCCTTTTTCTTGCCGGCCTCATCGGCAACTGTGCATGAGGGGAGGTACCCCCGAAGTTGCTCAGAAGTGACCCAAGTATTTGATGCCTTTGAAGCTTTCGGCGACTGTATGAAAATCTCAGACCCTTCACCCATTCGGCTTAACATCGTCCCAAAGACGACCGCCAACGACTTTGATGAAGGAATCGAAATCGTATTTCGAAGCACCACAGCACGCTTGATTGAAGAATCAAGAAGCGACAGATAATGCCCACATGGACGATATTCAACGGTGGGTTTCAGATAGGACCCCCAAGATGACAAGAACCGGATCGAATCCCGATCAAACTCTTTCCCAAGAATGGGCCCAGCAGCCTTGAGTGTCAGATCAATATCGGTGACAGAGTTGTGTGAATACACAACTGTCAAAGGACCTGCCGAGTTTGCTGTTTCCTGCGTCATTCCGAAATCTTAGCACGATTCCGTACCTCTCGTATGACCCAAGATCGAAATAAATACCCAAGCCGGCTACCCCCTCCACACGCCGCTGGATTGATCTCAATCCCTGATTGAAGATGTATCGGCGTACAATCAAATACGATCAGATCGCATTTCACATGCCTGAGAGTACCCAGACGATCATTGCCCTTGGAGAGAGATATGAAAATCACAACCGTTGTTGGGGCCCGCCCACAATTTATAAAGGCCGCCGTCGTGAGCCGAGCCATCAGAAATCGCACCAATGACAACGGCGAGTGCGATATATCCGAAACCATTATTCATACCGGCCAGCACTTCGACTCAAATATGTCAGATGTGTTCTTTCAAGAAATGGACATCCCCAAACCTGATCATCATCTCCAACTCGGCGGCGGCACCCATGGCCAAATGACGGGGCGGATGATCGAACAAATCGAGCGCGTGCTGCTCGATGACAAGCCGGACTGGGTTCTCGTGTATGGAGACACCAACTCCACGCTCGCCGGTGCACTAGCGGCCGTAAAGATTCATATCCCTGTTGCCCATGTCGAATCAGGCCTCCGCTCCTTCAACCGAAAGATGCCCGAAGAGATCAACCGAATCCTCACCGACCACGCTGCGAATCTACTCTTTACTCCAACCAGTGTCGCCGACCAAAACTTGCAGAACGAAGGCATTCACCCCGACACCATCTCACGCGTCGGCGATGTGATGTTTGACGCCATGTTGTTCTATCGTAAAATCGCTTCCCAGAAAGAATCACTCGTGAACAGTCTCGGGCTCGAATCCAAACAATACGCCCTTGCGACCGTGCACCGAGCCGAGAATACCGACGACCCCGCCCGGATCACAGAGATTATCCAAGGCCTGTGCAACCTCAGCAAAGACCTGCCCGTAGTCCTTCCATTGCACCCCAGAACACGGAACACGCTCAATAAGCACGGGCTATTCGAACAAGCCCAAAATTGCCTAACCGTGATCGACCCGGTCGGATACATCGATATGGTGGCACTAGAAAGCTCAGCCGCTTTGATCGCCACTGATTCAGGAGGCGTTCAAAAAGAAGCCTACTTCAACCGTGTGCCATGCATTACACTCCGCGACGAAACCGAATGGACCGAACTCATAGACATCGGAGCCAACACGCTCGTCGGAGCCGATGCAGAGGCAATACTCAGCATTGGCCGCCAATCACTCAACAGCACAGTCCCCGACGGAACACTCTATGGCGATGGGCAAGCAGCCGAATCAATCATCGATCGATTGACTCAAGGCTGAATCACTCACCTGCAAAATAGCCCGAGGAACTCCCACATTGAGCTGCATACAAACTGTGCGCACGCCGTCTTGCGGACAATCTATTTCGATCTGCACATCTGCGAGCGTATGCTCCGACACCACAGCAACCCGATCCCCCTCCGGCCCCTCGATATTCGCAATGCTGATCGAGTTGAGCCGCTGACATCTAGTGACAACATCCCCAACAGTTGCCCGCCAAGCACCACCTAATTCCTCGCGCTCAAGAAGCTGCTTGAGTAATCCAATATCCAGGTCCGGGTGACAGCCAACAATGACATGCCCGCCGTCATCTAGCAACTGTCGAAAGTTGTCACGCCTGCGATCAAAGTAGCCCAGGCCGTTTTCCTCCGTAGACCCTTCGAGCGGAAAATGAATAGGCATGAGCCACACCGAAGACGCCCGCCCGTCATCAAGATCGCCGATCCACGCTGGCCGCGGCTTGCTCAACTGCCCCGCAAGCATCTCACCGCTTAGTGCCCCCCCGCGTTCAATGAACTCAATAGTGCTTTGACCTCGCCAGTACCTACTATTGGGAGCAGAATGATGAGTGACGGCCTGCCCCGACACGCCATCTTCATCAGAGAGGGCGTGAACCCCGACTTCTTGGAGCAATCGAGGGAGAAACTTGGAAAGACGATCACCAAATGGTGTACCAGGAATCGCATACCAAGACCCGCACGCACCATTCAGCAAGCTTGCATGCATCCGAATAATCTCATGCACACGCTCAGACGAAAGACTCCGGTCAATGTCATACCGAATACTCAGCGCAGACTTGTACGGCCAAGGCCAAGGCAATACTCGAACAAGCGGCTGACCTGCACTATGTTGCATGTGCCGAAACACCTTAGTCCAAACAAGCTCCAAGCTGGCTGCAAACGGCAAGTAGTCATCCTCTGACAGCTCATACTGCAATCCATCCATAGCCGGGACCTGAGCACTTTTGAGCCAATTTTCAAGCAAAGAACGCGATACCAGGCACCGATCAGCATCAATGAGCGACCCCCTCGACTCACCCGTGCCAATGCCAAGTTCGGAGCATTTGGCTCCAAAAACACGCCACCCGAACCGGATTTCTTGGGTATGAGGCAGCCGGAAATCAGGACTCACACCAAGCACCCTGGTCCCAAGAATCAAGAGCGCCGCCAGAGAAGGCGAATAGCAATAGGCCGAAGAGTTCGATGAACTCCGAATCATCTGGGCCTGCGAGTCAAAGTACTCATCCGAATAAAGTGCCCGCAAACATTCAAGAAGAAAATCATCTCGCCCCAGAAGAGCGGCGGCAATCCCGAAGTGGATGAAATGCGAAACCTTCGACGCCTCCGGGATCAGCCTTGCAAGCACTTCGGCAAGAGCCTCTTCCTGCTCACCATGCCGAAAAACCATGACCGGCAGCAACTCTGGACAAGAAAGAAGAGTCCTGTCGCTATACGGATTCACTTTCTCACCAAACATTGCCCGGCGAACCGAATCCGAAGAATGAAGAAGCTCAACGAGCACCTCTACAAGCAACCCAGCCTGACAACCGGCTTCGGGCTGCGATAACATCTCGCATAAGGACCGCTCCCTTGCAGTGAACGCATCGGAGCTCTCAGGCAACAGATCGACAAAGTATCCAAGCACTTCTTCTGCGCGGGGGTCATCCCACTTTGCGAGCATGAAAATTGAAAGATACAGGTCCAGCCGCTCTGCTTCGACCAGATGGCACGCCCGCTTTTGAAACCTCTTTAAGGTGTAGTAAATCCCCAACGAAATGGCATTGTCAACACCCGACCGGGATGGGTCTTGGGCAGGAGCGAGTTTTCTGCCTCGCTTTGAAGCAATCCGAACCTCAGATGGCGTACTGGACTCGCTGGGAAATGTAATCGAAACATCATCATTGAGTTCGAGGTCACCATCTTGAAGCCGCCAGATCCGAAGACCTGGCAGATCCCTTGGCTCCCATCCACTCGGACCAACCAGCAAGGCAGTATGGATCGACCGAGGCAAATACTCGCCATCCCGATACACACAAACCTGAGGCAATCCAACAGACAATGCAAGCAAATCAGCAACACGCCCATATGCACCGGTCGCGGGTGTCAGTAAAGCCACCGAAGGTGATTGGGCATACAACTCTTTCTCAGGAACAGTGGCTCGGCCGGGGACACCCATAATCCGGCTCCCATCTGGATAAAACCCCTTGGTGACGACCGCCCCACAAGCCACAAAACACCCCGGAGCAAGCTCCGCCCCAGGGAGAATAGAAACATTTGCTGAGAGTAGGCAGCAGTCACCGATCACCACTTTGTCATACACATACTCGCGTTCAAAGAAAGCCCGTTCACTTGGCGAAATAGTATGATTCGCACTGTGAATAAACACCCTCGGACCAATCCGTGCATGGCGTCCGATCCAAACCCCACCACTCCCATAAATGAGAGCACCACAGTTAACTCTTGCATCATCATCGAGGACAATCCGCTCAGGATGACTAAATCGGCAACCCTCTGAGATCTGAACACCCGTGCCCATCCGCAGAAAGAACGGTGCATACGCCTCTCTTCGTGATTCAATGCCCGCCCGCCCAGGCACATCAGCAAACTCAATCTGCACAGCATCCCAGTCGGGCAGTACTCTTTCTGAAATCGTTGTGTGTTCAGGCGTTGTCATGGATAGTCCATCAATCAAACAGGAAGACTAGATTCGATCTTGCCAGCAGAATCAGTCACGACAACCGCATCTTCATGCCCCGCAGCTCCGTTGGGTAGGCCGATGACTTCCTCATATAACCCCAGCAGCCGAGCCGCATACACCGACCAGTTATCTCTGGTGATAAACGAACGGCATCGCAACTTGAGATCGGCCAGCATTTCGTCATCAATCCCTGCAACAACACTGGCAATCCCCTCTGGAGTGACAGGGTCATCCAGCAAAGACCCAACCCGCTCGCCCTCAACGATTCGCCGAAGTTCAGGGAATGGGCTCGCAAGAATCGGGACACCCGCCGCTGGATATTCCCACAACTTATTTGGTGTACAGAACCAATGATTGAGTCCAATGTTGACATACGGAATCACACCCAGATCCGCCCCCGCAGTCCAATGGACGAGTTCCTCTTGCTTCGCTCTTTCAATAAATCGAACCCGCGTTCCTTGAGGATCAAGCAAAGCCGCCTTCCGCCTTAGAAAGGCCTCATACTTCCCCCACCCCATCATCACCAATGCCCAGCCCTCAGGCAACAACGGGCCTGCTTCTACGAGTTTATCGAGCCCTCGGTGAGCCGCGAATCCGCCTTGATAAAGAAGGATTCGGGTATCCGGCCCAAGCCCCGCCGCCCTTCTGAGCCTCCCATCGTCAACAGCCTCTGAGGGAGGACACACCGCCGCATTCATAATCAACACGGGCTCAGGCATCTGAGGATACCGCTTCACCAGTTTGGCAGCAATACTGTCATTGATCGTGATAAATCCTGAGAGCATCGGAGCGATCTGCGCCTGCAAGTTCTTGGAACGCTTCCGGTGATACTTTGAAGCGTTGGGGATATCTTCATAGAGTTCATGGCTATCAAAGATCAGCTTAGCGGTGCCGCCTTGCTTTCTGTACCGGAGCCCAACAGGCAGAGCCGTGACATCGTGGAGATGCAAAACATCTGGATTCAATTCTTGAACCTGCGCGGTCAAAAATTCGCACTGGACACGCCTGCGCAACGAGTTCCGAAATGCGCGAGCAATCCTATCTTTGGCTCCAAGTCGCTTCCGAGCCCCCCCCCGTTTCCCGCCACCGCGCCATAACAAATAATGATCAAACCCAAGCCCAAAAACTACCCCAACCGCAGCCAAAAACAATACCTGATTACTCTCACTCCTGCGTACCCATTCACTCATGAACTCAATCACACCTGGCAAAGCAACAAACAAAATCACAAACCCTATGACAATCGCAGGGCGACGCAAAGGACGCTTTACAAAACGGGCAAGCTTGATGAGCTGGGCAACTCGGTCACGGCACTCAACTCGAACCGCACGAACACCGCTCGGATACACCGTAAGCGAATCATCGCAATTGTTATCCTTTAACCCAACAACCGTGACTCGATACCCGGCACCCGCCAGCGCATGAGCCTCCTTGAGCACCCGCGCATCGTGACTTATAGAGTTGAGAACAACCGAAACTGCATGTGGGGACGATGATTTCATAGAAACAAGTGTATGGCCACGACCAACGCCGAGGCGAGAAGTAATAACCGAAGCCCAAGCGGGCCCATATTCTGACCCACTAGGTGACGGAAACGGAGAGAAGAACGCATGGATTGAGGAGATTGTTCATCCCTATCTGATCTGATTCCATTGGAGCCATTTTCAAACGCCGCTATAGCCAACATTTAAACTCGTTGCCATTGAAGTGGTATCGGGTAACATATTCTGTGAACAGTACATCCAAAATTCGAATGCAGGACATGCCCTTACTCGTTGTGATATTTAAAATGGGCGGCGGACATGTGCTGGACTTCAAAGACGCTTCCTTTGCATCATTCTTTGCAGAAGTAATTGGCTGACCTGCCCCCGTATTCTGTACCACTCCGTATGTTAAGGAAAATATAACCCATTCTACGATAAAAGCCGTATCAATAATAGATTAGATTCTGGGGGGCAGGTCAGCACTCACGCAACGCATCGACAATTTCCCAATACTCATCCAAATACTTTAAATGCGTATTCTTTTTTGAATAATGCAACGCGGTCATTCCATTTTTATCTTTGATCTGTGTACTACATCCCGCTGCAAGCAACGCCGTAATGACCTCTGCATTCGAGTTGGATTTAGCAGCATGCATCAACGCTGTCCGGCCATACTCATCACATGCATTCACATCGGCCCCTTCCTGAACCAACGCCGTGATGATCTCTGCATTAGTGTTGTGCTGGGCGGCACACATCAACGCTGTCCACCTCTCCGCGTCGTATGTATTCACATCGGCCCCAGCACGAACCAAGATTCTGGCGATTTCTACATTCGCGTTGGAGTAGGCAGCCATCATCAACGCCGTCCAGCCTTCCTCTGTGCACGCATCCACATCGGCCCCAGCGTGAACCAACGCCGTGATGTCCTCTGCATTTGTTTCGTTATATGAAGCAGCAAACATCAACACTGTGTCCCCTTCCAAATCGCGTTCGTTTACATCAGCCCCTTCCCGAACCAACGCCGTGATGATCTCAACATTTGGATTGTATAGAATTGCACATATCAAAAGAGGCTCGCCATCCTCGTCGTATGTGTTCACATTGGCCCCTGCGCGAACCAACACCGTGATGACCTCTGCATTCGGGTTGCACTGGGTAGCCGCCATCAACGCTGTGTTGCCAAAATAATCACTTGCTTTGACATCGGCACCCGCTCGGATCAATGCGGTGATGACCTCTGCATTTGGGTTGGCCCAAGCAGCCGCCATCAACGCTGTTGCACCGTACTCATCGCCGGCGTTCACATCGGCACCCGCGTGGATCAGTGCCATGACCACTTCTGCATTCCGGTTGGAACTGGCAGCCGCCATTAATACTGTCGCGCCAGTTGCAGCGCGTGCGTTCACATCGGCACCCGTTTGGATTAACAAACGGACTTGTTTTAGATTCCCCTCATACGAAGCACTAATAAGCTTAAAATCCAGATAGCGATTGAATACACGCGATGATTGACTGGTATATTGATCATTTGCTGTAGAGACTGGATCGACAGACCGTAAAAACAGAAGACTTTTTAAAATGACCACATCTCTAACAATTGAAACAACTTGTTGATTTGCCATGATATGAGTTGCTCTTTTGGCACATTAAATCAGAAACTCTTGAGTGAAACCAAAAGGATAACTCAACAAATCTAAGCCAGGCACCAGGCGAAATAACCGACCCCCACATTCTGTTAGGGCAACAGCCTTCCTTGTCCTCGCGACTTTGAATGGCAAGCTTGTCCGACTTCAAGCCAGTCAGCGAACCGATCAGAACGAAATGAGATTACGAAGTCAGACACATTGAGTCCAGGATTCCAAAATCACTTGCATAAAGAACGAACTAGGCTTTGGGGCCATAGCACCCGCCCTTTGTATTCCATATACGCACGGCCAAAACTCACGCTGATATCGTGTGACATTACCAAACTCCTTTTTGGCTCATTGATTTAAAAAGTTCTTACGAACTTGCCCAGAGTACCAGAAGAAAATTCGCTGTCAAGCAGCTATCTCAAAATTCGCATCAAAATCATACACACATGATTTCAACAGGCGCATAAATCATTGCTCTCTACACGACTTGCTCACACATCGGGGGATACACCCAACCCTTTATTTAAACCATCGGCTGAAACTCAATGCCCCGAAAAACCCCCCACTTCATCGCCTGTGCCTTTACCCCACACATGCAACCCTACTGTCCCCGCCTTGGAAAAGACCCGGAACCTTGTGCTGCCCGCCCCCATTGTTTGTACCACACCACTCCCTATGTTATGTAAGGGCAGCAGCATCACTGTGCCTCAATACGGGGCTGTAGAGCAGTCGCCTGCTCCAATGTACCTCCCCCAGCGGGTCAACAAACGGGTCAGAGCGGGTCAACCCCCAAATCCTCTGTTCTCTACATCCATCAAAAAACGCCACTGACATCAAGCCAGCGGCGTTTTCTGTAAATGGAGACGAACGGGATCGAACCGACGACCTCTTGCATGCCATGCCCCGTGCATACCTCAAAACAAGCGTTTCTAGGCTGTTATCAAGGATTCGGAGGGACTGCGATGGACACATTTGGACTCGTAGCGGGTCAACAAGCGGGTCAGGCCAAAGCCGAGTACTGAAATCTACTGCCTTCCAAATATACCCCTTCTACAAAAATACTCACATAAAGAATGTGCTAGGTTTTAACGGGTGGGCCATCAACACAGAGACGCTGGACTCCTATATCTTCAGTCCCTCACGGATCAATATTGCACCAACCGAGCTGTCTTCGATCGTCTTCATTCTTCTGCCAAGTTCATTTATAAGGCGGTCTGTCGTAAGTAGCCGGAGCTCAGATTTTCCAGGAACATTATATTCGCCCTTCAGTATCAAATGGGCATTTAAATTATACTCACCAACTACCTGTCCAACAAAATCCGCGGGAACCCTACCGACACCTTGAATATACCTCCTGATCGACTCTGGATGGTATCCGGTTGCCCGACCTACCGAACTGACCGATTCCCCTTCAAGAGCCTTGGCTAATCGATTCGAGAGTTCAGAATCCCGTTGTATCCGTACATCACCGCAATACGGTTTACATTCAAGATCACTCTCCATCTTCGAGTTCCTTAATTATCGCTTCAGCGGTTGCTTTGAGTTCAAATTGAGTATCTTCATCAAGATTAATATCATCAGGGTTCTTCTCAAGGATATCAATCAGGGTGTATGCATCATCCAGCCCATACTCAATCTCAGAGTTTGTGAGATCGGGATCAAGCCCAAAGAATGGATAACCCAGAATAAGTGTGTCAGTGGTATCGTTGAATGCCTGGCTGCTCCCGTTGAGTTGTGCTGGATCGTCAAGCGGGGCATCCAGAATGAGGATTAGGTAATTGACTAGGATTTCCAAGAGTAAGTCCATACCCACCGGATTCGATATCAATCCAGGATTCACCGCCTCGCCCCCCAAATTTAGGGGTGCAGCACGGTCGCTTTGGTGGGACTGCCCTGGAACCACGGTTGCGTTCGTAGTTCCTACGCATAAAATGCCAAGAATACCCCATTTTAGGGGTATCTGCCAATGCGGAGATCGGGTATTGTTGTGGTATTGTGGGTTCATGTCGGGTCCTTTCCTGTTGTGGGCACCAATGCCCATCAACAAGTGGTCGCTCAGGGAACTCGTGTAACGGCGTTTTGTTTTATTTTTTCTTGTCCCCAAGTACATATGACCAACATCCACGACCAAACCAACCAACCAAGCGATGATCTTCCCCTTCGCCGTATGCAACAGCGGAACTACGCCGCGGATTTGGTTGAACAGCAACGCTCATCACTCATGACCCGGATTCATGCCGTATTGGGCGACGATGCCAGGCGGATGTCCGGCACCGATGACATCCTCTCTACAGTGTGGAGGCGAATTGACCGGGTGATCATGCGAGGAAGGCTTCGTGCTGAGACCGACGAGCAAATTTTTGCCTTTGTGCATGCCGTTATTGAACGCACGATCTTGGAAAAGGCACGGTCTTCCCGTCGACTGACCCGCCGGGAGCGGATCGCCCAGCAGATCAGAAATCATCAAGAAACACCATCGGAACACTCAGCGGCGTACTCCGCTGAGGATGTGCAACGATTGGGACAGATGATCACCTGCCCGATTGATCGAGAAATTGTTCTGCTTCGAGGTCGGGATTTATCGTTTATAGTGATTGCTGAGATGATGCAAATGGAGCCCAGTGCTGTTCGAATGCGTTGGTCTCGTATCAGGCAGCGTGTGAGAGATGTATTTGATGAGGATTCTTCGCCATGATGATTGTGAACCGATTTGTAGAAATTGCCCAAAACTTCAATGACCATGAAATCCCGATCGACCGGGTGTTCCGTGGGGCAGAATTTTCGGAATCAGATTCAATCGTCGAAGCGATGTATGTGATCGCTGATCGCCGCGCCAAATCTGGTAAACCTGTATCTATTTCGGAGATTACCGATGGCATCCCAAAGTTGGTAGAGCATCAGCCTGTCCTCGATGCTGCGATTGATATCTGTCTTGACGGGCTCATATCACAGGGGCATTCGCAAGATTCGGCCTACGACATTTTACTTCAATCAACCGCCTCGGTTGTGAAGAAGGTTGATATCACAAAATCCGCAAATATCTCGGCCTTCATCGAACACTCCACGACCAAAGCCCCACGCCAGAGTCGTCAACTACCCGCCGGATTTGGGGAAGAGAACCTGAATGGCCAAATGCGCTATGAACTCAGGCGTGTACTCGGCAGTGGTTCCCAAGGAACCATGTATGAAGCGGTTGATCGAGTCTTTGCCGAGGATGGCCATCCATCACTTGTGGCTATAAAAATTGCCCATGATGAAGTGGACGAGCATCGGAGCAAACTTGAAGGAGCTCGTGTCCGCCGGGTACGCCACAAAAATGTGGCAAGAGTGTATGATTGTGGCATTACCGTTAATGGAGAATCGTATGTCACCTATGAGCTTATTGACGGGCTTCCACTCGACTCCTGGGTGAAAAACCGGCAACAACCACTTTCGCCGTCTGAGGCGTGCCAAATCGTCGCAAAACTAGCGAAGGGCGTGCAGTCTGCTCACAATGCCGGAGTGATCCATCGTGACCTTAAACCATCCAATATCCTTATGACCCGTGATAACGAGCCAATCATCACAGATTTTGGCATTGCCCATACCTCCACAAATGATCCGAGATTGTGCAGCTTCTATGGAACACGGGGGTCGCTGGCATTTATGGCACCAGAGCAATACCACGGTGGTGCCGACGGTGTGATGCCCTCGGTTGACACTTACGCCCTTGGCGGCTTGCTCTACTGGCTGCTGACCGGAAGATTTCCCAATGGAGAGACGGTATCCGATGCATTGACTCGACTCGATGTTCGAAATGAAGGAGGCGTTGAGCGGTTATATGATCCTAAAATCAATCAACGATTGAGAGAAATTGTAGAGCGAGCTCTCGCTGTAGATTTATCGAAACGGTATAATTGTGCCGCTTTATTGGCGTCGGATTTGGACTCGTATCTCGAAAACCACCCCATCTCCTGGCTAGATCAATCATGGATGATCAAGACCTACCTTTTCGCCAAACGAAACCCACTGACTGTGGCCCTCTATCTCATATTTACCGGACTGATTGGACTAACGGCGGCGACCTGGGTCAGCTCAGAAGCTCAGATTCGACTAGAGCAAAACCAGTCCGCTGCCGCACTTGTCATGCAACAGACCGAGTCCCAGGCCACACTGGAACAAGAGAGACTCAACAGCCAGATCGAGCTTGAACAGGATCGAGTCAGGCAGCTTAGTGAGCGTAATCTCATGGCTAAAAATATGCTTACAGCTTGGAGCCGGGCCGCCGAAAATCGTAAAGACGAAGTGTTGGCCACAGCAAACTTACTCTTTCTCTACACCGTTTCAACCAGCGGATTCCTCGATGATGATCCTGATATGGCGGACAAGCTACTCAACCAGAGGGTGGAGGTCGCAGAAGAGTACCTGGCAACGCTCACTCCAACGAACTCATCGCCAATCCAACGGGCCCAGTGGCATGAGATGCTGGGAACTTGGTATATTGATCAAAATGATCCGCGAGGATTAACTCATCTCGCTGCTGCATCTGAACTGGTTGATCAACACATTCCAAGTGACATGATCTGGAAAGAAAAACTTAGTTCCCAAATATCGAGCTTTTCCTCTCAGTAGATTCCAAAAGTTCTTTCGTTCAAACTGTAATGACCATACAAGATACCGCCTGATTTATTTCTTGACATAACACACAGATTTGTGCCACACATCCTGCAACGATAATGAATAGCAGGACAGAGAATAATGGCACTCGGAATCTATCAAACGGTCACCGGCCGCATATTCGAACTCCTCAATCAAAAAATGGTGCCCTGAAAATGACTTGCCCTGCATTCTGTACCGCTGCCCATATCATAGCACTGGCGTTCCTGTGCCCTATCAGCATATTTTAGACGCAAATACCCACAGCGATGACTGAATTTCAAGTACTACAACAACCTCTTCAAGGAACAATCTACTGCTCGCCAGAAGGTAGATTCTTGAAACTCCCCATCAGCCAACGACAAACGACAAACGGCATTCGGCATTCGGCATTCGGCATTCGATTGTTGTTTTATGCTCGCAGTCCATTATGCAGCCGCACCATTGCGAGAACCAGATAGACCTGCATTAGTCATTGATTTCAGCTTCAAGACCTATGAGTGCATCAACAACTACATCAAACTTGGGAGTATCGCCAAAGATCATGATCTCTGTCATTTGTTCGTATTCGGGACGAAGCACCCCGGCGAGTTCCTTCGACGGAAGAACCCGAAGCGTCCCCGGCACAGCGAGTTCATACTTTGATGCGGTTCGTTTGTAGAACACCTTCTTGTGCTCAACAACGCTTGCAAGCAGCTCTGTATCGAGAATCGCTTCACGCCCAAGCTCGTTGTTTGCGAGCTGATAGACATCATACAAATGGCGAGCTGGCTTTGCCTTGACCATTCGCTCTTCGCCGAGATGAACAAGCGAATGCAACAGCGTCACCTTCTCCCAGAATGTTCGTTGAGCTGAGATCGCTTGCACTGGTGCGTCGGCATGCTCAAACTGATCTGGAAATAACTCGGCAGCATATGGTCGCACTGTTCCATTAACGGTTGGCCATGTATCTCCCCGAGCACCGAGTTCAAGAAGCACTTCAATCTTGAGATATTCAGATGGCTCTTCATTCGCCGGATAGCCGAAGAAAATATTGGCGTTGTCGGGGTTCTCGATATCTGCTCTGATTGACCATTCATCAAACTCGCCGAGGACTTCCGTAAACCGATTGCTAAGCGAATTAAACAATGGCCCATCAACAAAACGAATCGCTTCCGCTTTGAGGGAATCGATTAGTCGCTCTCGCTGCTTTCCGCTGATCCCATCTTGCATTGGATCCTGGTCTCCAATAAAACCAAGAGCCTTCTGATCAGCAACCGCCCTGAACAGATCAGACCTATCAGCTGGAGAGAGACATGCGACCTTATCCATGAGCAATCATCTCCTCTGAGTGATTTGGGTTGGCGATTCGTCGAGCAACCTCAACGACCCATTCTGAAGAATACCGAGCCTCTCTCAGCAACCGTTGCCTTTGCTTGGATGACAGCATTTGCTGAATGACACCAATGACCTGATCATCAGGATCTGGGCCGAGAGCGTCGATCGCTTGCAATGCTCGCCCAACAACCGAATCGTTTGATGACGGCATCTTGTTGGGAGCGACATGCTTGAGCCGGAATACCTGACTACCAACCTTCACGCTCCGAGATTTCCCATCTGTGAAGTAAACATGCTTCGCAGGGATCTGCGTTGACAACCCAAGGCGATTTGCGGCAACGGCTGAAGAAGGCACCACTCGGCTTCCGGTCTGACGCCCCAACG
>JAESRA010000252.1 GCA_016764895.1 Phycisphaerales bacterium
AAGGGGGTTAATCGTTTTGGGGGGTTGGGGGGATGCCGATGTCTTCGTTCCAGAGTTCTGGGTTTTGGTTAATGAAGGCGTGCATGAGTTTGATGCAGCGGGGGTCGTTGGCCAGGAGTATTTCGATGCCTTCTTGGGTGAGCCAGTCTTCGCGTCCTAGGAAGGTTTCGTGTTCGCCGATGATGATGCGTGGGATTTGGTGGAGGATGGCTGTCCCGGTGCACATGGCGCAGGGGGAGAGGGTTGAGGCGAGTGTGAGTTTGTGCCAGTCTCGTCTTCGTCCTGCGTTTCGGATGCAGGTGGTTTCTGCGTGTGCTGTGGGGTCGTCGTTTTGTACGCGTTGGTTGTGACCTGTGGCGACGATTGTGCCGTCGGGGGCGATGAGGGCTGCGCCGATGGGGATGCCGCCTTCGCTTTGAGATTTGAGGGCTTGTTGGTAGGCGGCGTCGAGTGCGCGTTGGTCGAGTGGGTTGAGTGTGGGCATAGTGGGTACTGTACTCGGTGGGTGTTTAGTCGTCGTGGTCGTTGGTTTGTTGGTCGGTTGGTTCGTTGGGTTCATCTGGGTTTGAGCTGTTTTCTGGGGGCTCATTATTTTCGATGATCCATTCTCGGTCTAGTGGGGTTGCCCAGAGTGGGATGATTTCTGCTTCTGCGTGGAGGTGTATGGGTTCGAAGAATGTTCCTGGGAGCGTTGAGTTCCATGGGTCTTGGAGGTGTCTGAAGTAGCCGTAGGGGATTTTGACGATGTATCCCATGGTTGTGGGGTCGTTTGGGTTGACGGTGATATTGAATGATCCGTCGGATTTATTGGTGCCTTGGAGTGCTCCTGGGGTGGCGTTTTCTCCGGGGACGACTCGGCCTCCGAGTGAGTCTTTGGGGTCTGAGAGGAGGTATTGGTTTCGTGCTGTGCCTGGGAGTGAGCATGCGAGGAGGTCGCCGATGGCGTATTTGAGGTGCATGATTCCGGTGCCTTGGTGGTATTGGATTGGTTCTGAGAGGGTGACGCCTTGGAGTTCGATTTCGACATGGCTTCCGGGGACGATTTTGGCGAAGAATGGTTTGGCGTTTTCGACTTTTGTGAGTCCTGCTCTGATGACGAGGCCTTTGGGGTGTCCTGCGCCGGTGTCTACGCGGGAGCCGCCGAGTGCGAGGTATGCTCTGATGTTGCTTTGGGCGTCTTTGTGGTTTTGATTTGAGTTGTTGCTTTGGAGGATGACTCCGCCTGTTGGTGGGCCGTAGGGCATTTGGGCGGAGAGTTCGCGTGGTCCGTTTTTGGTCATCCAGCGGACGGTCATGGTGGGCTTGATGGTGTCGTCTGCGAGGAGGATTTTGTGGTGGGTTGTGGTGTCGGTTTTTTTGGTATCGAGTGGTTGTGCGGCGGTGGTTAGGGTGGTTAGGGCGGCGAGTATGGCGAACGAGTACCAAACAGGTTTTGATGTTTTCATTACAGGGTCTCCAATTGGAGTTCTATACGATGGGGCTGTGAAATACGCCCTAGATTCTTGATTTTCTTACGAATAAAGCAACCCGAAACGACGATTCATCGAATACATTGGTGCCTTGTTCGAGGTTTCAGTACAGATTTTTTTGCGCTGGTTAGGTTTTAGAGACCACTGAAATGGCCAGTTCCCCCAGAAAGGACATACCCGATGCGTTACTTGCCCTCCCGGCGATCGCTCTCGACAGCTCTTCTTCTCTCGCTCGCGTGCGGCTCGGTGGCCAATGCACATGATGATGATTATCGCAAGTTGCTCGATCAGCAGCCTCCGGTTTTTGGGCCGATTTGGACGGCTGGTGGTGAGAACCAAGAGCGCGGTCTGTTTGATTTTCAGAACATGACGCTGCTGGCCAACATTCCGCTCAATAATTTTCCTGGAGTTAACACGATTTCGGGCAATGATTGCTGGGGGTATGTGTCGCCTACTGGGCGTGAGTATGTGATTATGGGGGTTGAAGGTGGGTATGGATTTGTTGAGATCACCGATCCGATCAACCCGGTTGTTATTGATACGATCGCGGGCCCTGTGTCGCTTTGGCATGATGTGAAAGTTCTTGGGGAGTATGCTTACGGCGTTTCTGAGGGTGGCTCTGGTATTCAGGTGATGGACTTGTCTGATATTGACAATGGGAATGTTACCCTTGTTCGGAACTGGACTGGAGGTGGGTACTCGACTTCGCACAATATTGTGACCAATGAAGAAACTGGATCGCTTTGGGTTGTGGGGACCAATATTGGCAATGGGGGGTTGATTCATATTGACATTTCGAATCCTGAGCTTCCTTCGATTGATGGTGGTTGGACTGAGATGTATGTCCATGATGCGCAGGTTGTTGTTTGGGAGGGCGGGGCCTTTGACGGGCGTGAGCTTGCGTTTCTTTCGTCTGGGTTTTCTGGTGGATTTTCTGAGACGGGGCTTCGCATTGCTGATGTGACTGATCCGAATAATCCGGTGACTTTGTCAACGGTGTTTTATCCAAATGCTGGGTATTCTCATCAGTGCTGGCTTTCGACGGATCGCACGGTGTTGTATCTCAATGATGAGCTTGATGAGGGGAACTCTGTTTCGGTGACGACTACGCGGGTGATTAATGTTGAAGACCCGGCGAATCCGTATTATGTTGGTACATTTACGACGGGCAAGGCCGCGATTGATCATAATTTGTATACACGGGATCATGTGATTTACCAGTCTAACTATCGTTCGGGTTTGCGGGTTTTTGATGGGCTTGATCCGATCAATCCTGTTGAGATTGCATACTTTGATACTTATCCTGGTTCAGACAGTCCTAGTTTTAATGGGGCTTGGTCCAACTATCCGTTTTTTCCGTCGGGCACGATTGCGGTATCCGATATTGAGCGTGGGTTGTTTTTGGTGCGGCTTGATGCCCAGCTTGATGGTTTTGCTCTTCAGCAGCGAGACGATCAGCCTGAGGCCGTCTCCCCAGAAGGTGGAGACCCCATCAGTGTCAATCTTATTGTTAGAGAAAACACAACCTTTGAATCTGCGCACCTGTTTGTTGATACCGATGGCACTGGCTTCTTTGCAGAGCCGATGGCTTTGAACCTTGACAGTTCATTTACTGGACTGGCTCCGTCGATTGATTGTGGCCAGGAGTTTCAGTATTTCTTCCGCGTCACTGATACTGATGGCCTTGTTAAAACGCTTCCCGCAGATGCTCCTGCGTCGGTCTTTACGGCCAATGTTGTCTCGTCGTCGAATCAAGTCTTTGCAGACAACTTTGAAACCAATACTGGGTGGTCTGTTTCTGGGGCGGTCATTGATGGTGCTTGGGAACGGGGAGTTCCTGCTGGCGGCGGCGGGCGTGGTGATCCTGCCAATGATTATGATGGTTCTGGGCGGTGCTACTTGACGGATAATGTTGCGGGCAACTCGGATGTTGATGGTGGGACGACTACGCTGACTTCGCCTGCGATGGATGCTTCTGGGGCTGGTGTTCCGATGCTGAGTTATGCGTTGTGGTATTCCAATAACATTGGTGAGATTGATGACACGATGTTCGTTGAGATTTCAAACAACAATGGAGGTTCATGGTCGTCGCTTGATTCTATTGGTCCTGGTGATCCCAATGCTGGTGGGGGCTGGAATGTTTACAACTATGATCTGTCACAGGTTTTTGCATCGCCATCAAGCCAGGTTCGTGTTCGGTTCCATGCTGGTGATACTGGTGTTGGTTCGGTTGTTGAGGCTGGGGTCGATGCGGTGAGTGTTACTTTGCTCTCTTGTGAAGATCCGGTCGATGATTGTCCGGCGGATATGACGGGTGATGGGGTGCTGGACTTCTTTGATATTTCAGCGTTCCTTTCTGCGTTTAGTACTCAGGATCCGGCTGCTGATTTTACGGGTGATGGAACTTTTGACTTCTTTGATATTTCAGCGTTCCTTTCAGCTTTTGGGGCTGGTTGCCCGTAAGGGTTGGCTGGGCTGGTAGCTGTTTTATAGTTCACAATGCAAAGACCCCCGACATGCTGAGCTTGTCGGGGGTCTTTTTGCATCAATGCGGGTGACAGGAATCGAACCTGCACGGGCTATGCCCACCAGAACCTAAATCTGGCGCGTCTACCAGTTCCGCCACACCCGCGTGTGTACTTCACGAATCATCGGCGAGCACTTCTAGGCCCAAACCCGGTATTCGGCACACTTTACCACCGGAATCCAGGCCAAATCATGATCTATTGGCCGATAGATGTTGTATATTGTGAAGTTGTAGGGGGATGGTAGACATGGGCAACGGCTCGTTCACCCATCACCCGCAGATACCCTTTTTTGTTGGGAGAGCCTTTATGCGCTGCCGAGACCATGTTGCCTTGACACTCCCGTCCTTACTTTTGCGCCTTGTGCTGGGGATAACTTTCTTGTGGGCTGGGGCTGGTAAGATTATTGGGACAACGACTGTTGAGGGGGATAATGCGGCTCGGCTGGCGAATCTTGGGGTGCCGTTTATTCAAGAAACGGTTGATGAAGCGATTGATGAAGCTGTTGATGAAACTGTTGATGGAGCAGTTGATGGAACGGTTGATGGAGATGGGGGGGCTGAATCGAGCATTCCAGATGAACCGATGAATCCGATTCCTGGGGTTGAAGTTCCTGATGCGGCTGATGTGGAAGAGGGTGCCGAGCTTGTTGATCCTGTTGAGCCGGTTGATATTTTCGAGCCGCCGCCTGTGGACTTGCCTGTGGATCCGGCTGTGGATGCCGATGAGATTTTTGTGAACCCGGTGGCGATTCGGAATATTTCGTTGGTGACTTCGCCTGCTGTTGGTTCGGATTTTTTGGAGCCTGTGAAGATCAAGCGGGTGTATGGGATTGCGTTGCTTCTTGATAAATCTGTATCGCCGGAGCTCACGGCGGATTCTCAGCCTGTGACCCCGACGATGCCTTCGTGGCTTGGTGGGGGATCGATGCCTGTGTATGCGGCGTGGGGGGCGGCGATTACTGAACTGGTTGCGGGTTTGTTTTTACTCTTTGGATTTCTTACGCGGATCAGCGGGTTGAGTTTGTGTGTTGTGATGTTGGTTGCGGTGTGGACGACTCAGATTGGGCCTGCGTCGCTTCAGTCTTCTGATGCGATTCTTGGGTTTATTCCCAATGCTGCGGATGTTTGGGACCCGTCATCGTATTCGTCGTTGCTTTGGCAGCTTGCACTTGTGGCGATGTCGTTGAGTGTGGTGTTGCTTGGTGCGGGGCCTTTGTCGATGGACCGGGTGTTTTTCCGTCCTGGGCGGCGGGATCCGTATGTGTCTGGGGAGTCTCAACCCAAGCCTGTTGCTCCAAAGCCGGTGAAGGCGGTGAAGGCTAGGCCTCAGGATGTTCAGAAAGATCGTTCTGAGTTTGATCGTGCTCCGCCGCCGCCTCAGAGCAATCCAACCCCGTAATTCGATTCAGTAAACCCTCGCGGCGTGGCTTTGGTAGGATCACTTGTGTCGAATCGATCTTCCATTTTGAGATGGGCTTTGCCTCCGGGTGTTTCGCTGGTTATTCATGCTGGGCTTGTGGTGCTTTTGATTGTTGTTGGGTCTCGTGCGGCGGTGATCGCGGCCAATCAGTCTGCGAAGATCAGCCTCCCGCTTGCGGAGCTTGAATACATCGCTCGGCCCTTGGTGGTTCAGGATGCAACTGAGCCGAATGATGTTTCTGTGAGGGCTTCTGGGCGGGCTGTGGTTCGGGCTGATCAGCCGGTGGCGCGGGCGGCGGCGAGTGTGCTGGATCGGAGTGCGATGTCGCTAGCGGCTCTAGGTTCTGTGAGCAGCCAGGCGATGAGTGCTGCGACTCTTGAGCAACTTGCGCAGCAATCGTCTTGGCTCTCAGATGAGCCCAGTAGCGTGCCGGCTCCGATCAGCTTTGCAGGGGTTTCTACGGGGGCGGTTCGGTCGATTGTGTATGTCATTGATGCTTCGGGCGCGACGCTGACTTCGCTGGGCTATATCCGCCAGCGGCTTCTTCAGTCGATCGATCGGCTGAGTCCGACGCAGCGGTTTCAGGTGATTGCGTTTCGTCAACTCGGAGAATCGACGCATACTTTGCCTGAGCTTTCGAGCAGTCGCAACAAATTGCCAAGGGCGACGCGGGCCAACAAGCAGGCGGTGGCGGATTGGCTTGCTGATATGCCTGCTCAGGGGCGGTCGAATCCGGTGGATGGTTTGGCGGCGGCGTTGGCGTTTAAGCCGGACATGATTTTGCTTATTTCGAGGGGCATTACGCGGACGGAGGCTCCTTGGGAGGGCGGGCTTGGGGCGGTCCGCGAGCGTCTTGATGAACTCAATCCGCTGGACCTGATCAAGGGGACGCGCCCGGTGGTGATCAAAACGATCCAGCTCCTCAATGAAGACCCGACGGGGATCATGCGGACCATTGGTGTTTTTCATGGCGACGGGCATAATGACCATCAGGTGATTACTTATGCGCAGCTTGTGAGCCCGGACCCGGTTCCCCAGGCGCGGCCATCGAGCGATATGGATGCTTGGCTGACGACTGTTGAGGATCAGCTTGCGGGGCTCAAGGCTTCGGGGAGTTATTACCGGGCGACGACTTCGCTTGCGACGGATGCTGATCGCAGCGAGATCGAGCAGGCGATGGTTCGGATTAATGCGGTGCTGAGGAAGGCGGATTCGGGTGACGGGCGGGCGGCGTTGCTTGGTGGGGAGTCGTTGCTTGTTTCGGGGGAGGTGGAGGAATCTGAGGCATTGATGTATATTGAGGCTTTGGGTGATGCGGTTTTTGTGTCGCCGGAGCTTGATGGGCGGCGGCGGATTGTTGTTGCTCAGTTGTATGGGCGGGTTGGGGATTTAGAGGCTGCGATTGGTGAGTTGTTGTCGTTGTTGGAGGAGCGGGAGGCGTTGGGTTTGTCAACGGTTAGTTGGGGGCACGGGGTTCTTGTGTTGGGTTCGTTGATGGAGCTGGATTCGGTGGGGTTTGATCAGGAGCCGTTTACGACTGATCCTGCGTGGGCTTTGATGCTTGCTCAGGCGCGGTCGGTGTTTCGGCTTTCGGGTGGGCGGGAGGATGCGTTTTGGCCTTTGCTTGAGCTTCGGAAGGTTTTGCCGGCTCATGAAGCGTTGATTGATGCGTCGATTGCTCGGATGCTGGATGGGGATGATGTTGATTTGATGGTGTTTCCTGACTTGGTTCGGTTTATTTTTGCTCACTCGTCAAAAGCAAATAAAGTTGTAGGACATTATATTACAAACAACTTTGACCTAGTTGAAGAGTTTACAACAAAATACAATATGG
>JAESRA010000253.1 GCA_016764895.1 Phycisphaerales bacterium
ACCCACCCCGAAACCGTTCGGCGGTACATGCAAGGACAGGCACCCAGTGCAGCGTTTATGACGAACCTGTGCCGAAACCTGGGGATCTCTGGTGAATGGCTGCTGTCTGGGCAGGGGCCTATGAAGGTACGGGACATGCGGACCCATGCCCTCAAGAACGCGGACCCCAACGAACTGATGGGGGCGATCGCCAATACGCTGACGCAGCTGATCGAGCGGGTGGGCCGGCTGGACCGGTTTGTACAGATGGTCGAGAGCAAACTCAATGCGTCGGCGGTTGTCGAACCCAAAGCCACATCGGATATACTCAACTCCCAGAACCACGGGAGTACCAATGAACGAACAGAACCAAGAACGAAAGCCAATAGTCAGGCCCAACGATTCTCTGCAGAACGAATCGCAGAAGCTGTCGCCAAACGATCACCTGATGATGCTGCTTGAACTCTGCAAACCTGAATCCATGGAACTCGTCCGGCGATGGGTCGCAGCCCTCATGCTCGTCCCTGAAGACCAACGCGAATCCATCGTTCAGGCTGTCGAAAAACAAATCGTCACTGACTTCACCAACTAATCAAATCTGGGTGCCGTGTTCTTGGTCTTCCAAGAGTACGATCTTCAAACGACGAACCACTCCGATATCGAGGGTGCCCCGACTCGCCGCTTTGGGCGCAGTCGGGCTTTCTCTTCCCTAGTGGCTAATGGCTAATGGCTAGTCCCCTCCTCCTACTATCCCCACATGTCCTTCAACCACAACGCCTCCGCCATCTTTACCCGCATCGCACAAATGCTCGAACTCACCGGCGCAGACCGCTTCCGCGTAAACGCCGCCAACAAAGCATCCAGAATCCTCAAAGAACTCACCACAGACCTAGAACCCCTCGCACAATCCCAAGACTCCAAAGCCCTCACCGCCATCGAAGGCCTCGGAAAATCCACCGTCACCAAACTCATTCAACTCGCAACAACAAACACCATCTCCGAACACGAAGAACTCTCAAACAAAATCCCCCAAGGCCTCATGCAACTCCTCGCCATCCCAGGACTCGGCCCAAAGACCGTCAAACTCATGTGGGATGAACTCAAAATAGAATCCATCGACGACCTCAAAAACGAAATCAACAAAGGCACCGTCGCAGACCTCCCACGCATGGGCGACAAAACAATCAAAAACATCACCGACGCCCTCACCTTCATGGAATCCTCCGGAGGCCGACTCCACCTCGGACTCGCCATGCCCATCGCCAACCACATCGTCGAACACATGCTCGCCGTAGAAGGCACAACACGCGCCCAGTACGCCGGCTCACTCCGCCGAGGCCAAGAAACCATCGGCGACATCGACATCCTCATCACCACCACAAACCCGCAAGCCGCTCGCGACGCCTTCACTGCTATGGAACCCGTCACCAAAATCCTCGCAAATGGCGACACCAAATCATCCATCCGCTACGAAATCTCCACCGCAACAGGCCGATTCAAAGACCTCACCACTCCCGACCAAATCCAAATCGACCTCCGCATCGTCTCCCAAGAATCATGGGGCGCGGCCCTCGCATACTTCACCGGCTCCAAAGAACACAATGTCGCACTCCGAAAAATCGCCATCAAACACAACATGACCCTCAACGAATACGGCCTCTACAACAACGCCGACAACCGCAACGACCCCATCGCCTGCGAAAGTGAAGCCGGCATCTACGCCGCCCTCGGACTCGATGTTGTCCCCCCACCCATGCGCCAAGACCGAGGCGAACTTACCAACGGACACCTTCCCCACATCATCGAACTCGCCGACATCAAAGCCGACCTCCACACCCACACAACAGACTCCGACGGCAAACTCACCCTCAAAGAATCCGCAACCATCGCACGCAACCGCAACTTCCACACCCTCGCCATCACCGACCACTCCCAATCCTCCGCCATCGCCAATGGCCTCAAACCCGAACGCCTCCAACAACAAATCAAAACCATTCACGACTTCAACGCTTCATTCGACAACCTCACCATCATCGCCGGCTCCGAAGTCGACATCCTCGTCGACGGCTCCCTCGACTACAACGACGACCTATTGAACCAACTCGACATCGTCGTCGCCTCCCCCCACGCAGGCCTCCGCGCCAAACCAAAGCAAGCAACCAAACGCCTCCTCAAAGCCATCGCCCACCCCGCCGTCCATATCCTCGGCCACCCAACAGGCCGGCTCATCCAACGCCGCGAAGGTCTATCACCAGACATGACCGAACTCATCGCCGCCGCCGTTCAGCACGATGTCGCTCTAGAAATCAACGCCCACTGGATGCGCCTGGACCTCCGCGACACCCATGTCCGCGCCGCCGCCGAAGCCGGTTGCAAAATCGCCATCAACTGCGATGTCCATCACGCCGCCGATTATGACAACCTCATCTTCGGCATCCTCACCGCCCAACGCGGCTGGCTCACCCCCGACCTCTGCATCAACACTTGGGATCACGACAAACTCCACACCTGGCTCAAGTCCAAACGCTAATCCAAACTCTTCAACGAGCCGCGACCGTAAGGGAGTGATCTTCTCTTCCCTTCGGCCGGGTGCCCCAATGGTGGGCTTTGCCACCTTCGGGTCTTGGATTCCCAATACACCAAAACCAACCCCCAAAAACTCACAACCCGACTCATAACCAAATACACCATCCCCACACACCAATTTTCGTCAATGCGATTGATACTCAGTCTCAGCACGCATATCCTCTCCCCATCAAGCAGGAGAATCTATGTATCTCGCCCCCAAATCCTCGTATTATCGGACGACAAAGCACGCCTTCACCCTCATCGAACTTCTCGTCGTCATCGCCATCATCGCCCTCCTCATCGGCATCATGCTCCCAGCACTCGGTTCAGCCCGCGCCTCAGCCCAAGCACTCAAAAACACAACAAACCTCCGCTCCCTCCAACTCGGCATCCAACTCTACGCCATCGAATACAAATCCTTCCCACCCTTCCGCCTCCCCCAAGGCCAGTCCCACCCCGAAACAAACCGCCCCCGCGCACGCTGGCAATGGTTTGCAGGCGATCAAGTCGGCCGCCCATACTCCCCGCAAAACCAACAAGAACTCGACGACTTCATGAACGCCAACGCCATCCACCGAATCGACAATGAAGTCTTCATCGACCCCACCCAAAACCTCGAAGACTTCATCCGAGGCTCCACACAACAAATCGAAGCGATCCGAAACGGCTCCTACGGCTACAACTACCACTACCTCGGAAACAGCAAGACAACACACCCCATTGGCCAATACAACAACTGGCCAGTACGCGAACACTCAATCCACAACCCCGCCAAAACCATCTCGATTGGCGACTCCCTAGGCAACCAAGAAACCTACGAAGAAACCGGCTACCGCGAACACAGCTACACGCTGGACCCGCCGCGCTTAGACACGCTCAACAACAACGCCCACGCCTTTGCCCAATCAAATATCCAATCCCCAGCCCAAATACGGCACAACGGAAAAGCCGCAATGGCGTTTCTTGACGGCCATGTCGAACTCCTCACCCTCGATCAACTCGGCTATGTCGTCTATGACATAAACACCAACCATGTCCACCACGATGCAGGCTCAAACGCGCTCTTCAATGGCCTCGGATACGACCGAGAATCTACCAAAGACGACGATCACTCCCACCCATAATGAACAAAGAACGACGACATTCCCAACCTCTGCAACAACACCCAGCCCCACAACAAACTCCACACCTGGCTCAAATCCAAGCAGTGATCTGGGTTGAACTCAGCGCCTTCTCCGTATTACAAAACTGCCCATCATCAATAGTGAAATCGAAGCAGGTGCAGGCACCACAATCTCAACATTATCAATCGCTGCATGCGTCAACCCTCCGTCGTTTTCGTCATTCCAGAATAAACTCCGAATACCCAACCCTGAAAGAGATACTGGACCCGCAGGGAATCCATCCCCTGTATCAGTTTGCAAGAACGAATCTAAAACTATTCCATTCTCATCCCGGACTTCCGCCCAAAATCCACCTGAATTCCCACCGTAGTTGAATGAAATTGATTCAATGTCAAAATCAAAAATAAGAGACACCGGAGTCATTGACCAAAATATATCGAAAACATTGCCCTCTGCTCCGGCAGCTATCTGATCCACATCGGATACAGCAGTGAGTTCTCCATCGAACAAAATTGTTCCGAATGTAGTGAGGAGCGGGCTAGTATCCAGATAACTTCCCGTCTCAGGCGTATCCCCATCCAGATAGAGGTCATACCCATTCGCTGAATAAGCACTCACCAACGCAATTCCCATAACGACATATCTCATATTCATCGCTGCTCCTTTTTTTAGTAGATTTGACATATCCATTTCTTCGGCGTTCCACTCTGATTTCGATCAGAATGAGCATCGAATCAATGACCGCCACCCAAAACAAGTGGCCTACCATCCACCCGGCTGCGGTCATAGCCCCGATCAACTCATAAAAAACCCCATCGCGAGCAATCGCGGGAGTTCCTCATGTTCGATCGAGTCTCAGACAGTTTCAACTCCGTCTTCAAAAAACTCAGTGGCAACGCCGCCATCACCCAATCAAATGTCAAAGAAGCCATGGACGAAGTCCGCACCGCGCTCCTTGAGGCCGATGTCCACTACGAAGTCGCCGAAGACTTCTGCAACAAAATCATGACCGACGCCGTGGGCCAGCAAGTCACCAAATCCATCAAGCCCGGACAAGAAATGATCGGCATCGTCCACCGCCGCCTCATCGAACTCTTCGGAGGCGACCCAGACGCCGAGCAACAACCAACACCTCCCGGAATCATGAAACTCTCCCCAGGCCCCACCATCATCATGATGTGCGGCTTGCAAGGTTCTGGAAAAACAACAACTTGCGGAAAACTCGCAGGAGTACTTAAAAAACAAGGGCGATCCGTGATGCTTGCAGCCGCGGATTTGCAGCGACCAGCGGCTATCGAGCAACTCGAAACCGTCGCCCACCAAGCCAACACCGAACTGGCCGGGGGTTCACAAGTCCACTTCTACGGCGAACACGACAAGACCGCCCAGTACGGCAAAGCGGTAGGCGTTGCAGTAAAGGTATGCCAGAATGCGCTCAAAGAAGCCCGCGCAAAAGGCGTCGATGTCCTGATCCTCGACACCGCAGGCCGACTCCACATCAACGACGAACTCATGGGCGAACTCAAATCCATCCGCTCGATGGTCCAGCCCCACCACATCTTCCTCGTCGTCGACGCGATGACCGGACAAGACGCCGTCAACTCCGCCAAAGCATTCCACCAACAACTTGAGGTCGACGGCATCATCCTCACCAAGTTCGACTCTGACACACGCGGCGGCGCCGCACTCTCCGTCAAACAAGTGACAGGCGCCCCGATTCGCTATATCGGCGTCGGCGAAAAACTCGATGCGATTGAGGTCTTCCACCCAGAACGCATGGCCGGCCGAATCCTCGGCATGGGCGATGTCGTCTCCCTCGTCGAAAAAGCACAACAAGAAGTCACCGAAGACGAAGCCGCCGCCCTCGAAGCCAAAATGGCCAAAGGCCAACTCGACATGGACGACTTCCTCAAACAAATGAAAATGATGCGCCGCATGGGCTCCATGAAATCCCTCATGGGCATGCTCCCCGGAGTCGGATCAGCACTCAAAGACATCGACATCGACGAAAAAGAACTCGACCGCACCGAGGCGATGATCCATTCGATGACCATGAAGGAACGCAAAAAGCCGGACCTGATTCGGCACACCCGCAAACAGCGGATCGCCAGGGGATCGGGTACCGATGCGAATCAGGTTGGAAAGTTGACCAAACAATTCTCCATGCTCTCAAAGATGATGAAGTCGATGGGCGGCATGGGTGCGGGGGGGAAGGCCGCGCTTGCTCAGCAGCTTACCGGTGGGGGTGGTGGCGGTGGCAGCGGGATGGGCGGAATGGGCGGATTCGCGGGCTTTGGCAAGGGCGGGACCAAGGCGAAATCATCGGGTATTAAAAAACGCAAACCAAAGAAGAAGAGGTGATCGGGCATGCCATTATCAACACTTGGATATACCACAGATCGGATCGCCGAGATTGCCGACCAACTCTTCGACCTGCATGACACACAAATGTCCAAACCTCGAGTTGAGGGGGGGATTGGGGGGATTGGGGGGTGGTCGCGCAAGGAGATTCTTGGGCACCTGATCGACAGTGCCAATGTGAATCATCAGCGGGTGATCGAATCACAACTCTCCGGCTCGATCGTGTTCACCGGCTACGCCCACCAAGAATGGGTCACACTTAACAACTACCAAGCAGTCGAATGGGAAGAAATCGTCACCCTCTGGTGCGCCATCAACATGCAGTTCTGCACCATGATCGAGCAAATACCCTCTGAAACGCTGGACCAAGTCCACGCCGAACACAGCTACGAGACCACAGCGTTCCGGGAGTTGGCTTCTGGTGAGCCCTCGACGCTTGGGTATTTGATCGAAGATTACTTTGCCCACCTCCAGTACCACATCCGCCAGATTCAAGGCCTCAAACCTCCCGGATAACACGCATACTGGGCGTATACCCCCACACCCCCCACACCCC
>JAESRA010000254.1 GCA_016764895.1 Phycisphaerales bacterium
ATTGACCTGTTTGAACTATGGGCGTTGCACTTTGTCAGCCGGGATGCTTGGCGGAGCAAAGACAGCGATGGACCAGGCGATCAAGTGGTCACAGACTCGCTACCAGTTCGGGCGTCCGATTGCGGACTTTGAGCTTGTTCAGCAGAAGATTGCTCGGATGTCGGCGTATTGCTACGCGATGGATTCGATGCTGTACATGACGACGGGGATGCTGGATCGTCACGATGCGGACATCATGCTTGAGACGGCGACCTGCAAGGTGTTCTGTTCGGAGATGGGGTGGCGGACGGTTGATCATGCGTTGCAGATTATGGGTGGTGAGGGGACGATGGCCGAGAATGAGTTGGAGCGGATCTTCCGTGATTCTCGGATCAATACGATTGTGGAGGGGGCCAATGAGGTGATGCAGTCGTTTATCTTTGCGTATGGGGGCAAGCAGCTTGCTGAGAAGATGCTTGGGATTAAGGATATGGCGGACAATAAGAGGTTTACGCCGACGATGATTAAGGCGGCGTTGCCGCTTGGTCGAGAGGTGTTTCTTGGGATTCGGAATAAGGCGCCGAGCATGACGAAGTTGCATCCTTCGTTGAGTCCGTATGGGGCTCGGATGTGCCGGTTGATTTCGGAGTTGACTTATCAGTTTAAGGTGATTTCCAAGAAGAAGGATGCGGCGATTGTGACGGCGCAGGTGACACAGGCGCGGCTTGCTGATGCGGCGATGTATTTGCATGGATGGGCGTGTACTTTGTCGCGGCTTGATATGGATATTCGGAATAATGAATCGGGGACTGAGTTTGAGCGGAACAAGGCGAGTGCGATTCACTTCTTTGATCTTGCTGAACTGGCGATTCATGATGCGTTCCGTGGGTTGCATGAGAACGCCGACGACACGATGTTGACGGCGGCTGCGGCGGCTCTTGCGCATTCGAGTACGCTTGATAATGGGTTGTTTGCGATTCCTGAGAGTTCGCCGAGTGATCGGGGGACTGGGCGGGAGCTCAAGCAGGATCACATTAAGCAGTTTCCTGGGACTGGACGGGAGAATGTTGGGTCTACTGGCCGGGATCATATGAGCGAGACGATTGAGCAACTTCACTGATTTGTAAAATCATGCTGATCTTTTCTACACCGGGAACATTCCCGGTGTTTTCTCGTACAATGTTCATATGAATAAAACAATCCTACATCACACAATCACCGCGTTTGCAGCCATATCTTCAGTATTGGCAGTGACTGTTCATGCGTGTTTGTGGGATCGGGACACGCTGGCGGCGGAGGCGAAGGGGCTTCCGGGGATTACGGAGATCATTACGGGGCGGTTTGATCGGTTCCCGCCTTTGTATTATGAGATGCGGCTAGAAAGGGTGTCGGGACAGCTGGTGTATGAACTGGACAATCTGGATTTGTATGACGATGCGGGGGTGGCGTGTGATCGGCTTGGGCGGTCGGATGAGGCGATTGGGTGGATGGGGCGGAAGTTTGAGGCGATGGATCGGCTGGAGGCCGAGGGTTTGGATGTTGGAGAGCATCGGTATCGGTATCTTGCGAATCTTGGGACTTTTTATATTCATCGGTGGCTCAAGTCTGGAGCGGATCGGGGGGAGATGGGGGATGTTGAGCGGTCGCGGGAGTTGATCGCGGCGGCAATTGAGCTGAACCCTGATGCGCACTTTGGGCGGGAGCAGTATCAGTTAATGGCGATTGAGTCTTTGCTTTTGATAGGTTCTAATAGACCAGAAATGACATCGTTCCTTGGCGTAATTAGTCCCGAGGCGAGAAAAATCACGAACTATCCGAATGGAATTCTAAAGGACGAAGGATATTTGGATGCAGTAGAAGGGATATCAGGACTCATTGAGCTTGGTTCCGCTTGGAAAAGTTCTCAGATACACCAAGCTTTGGAGCTCGCACTCGGTGATGAAGGGCATGGCGTTCTTAGCATGCTCGCCCATCTCCGCGTACACGAACTTAGGGCAGAAAAGTACGCCTTGGATTCATCGAATCCCCAGCCCACTAGTCTTAAGGATAGCGTATTCTCCAATTTTATTGATCAGTATGATCTCGTTAGCCTGCATGACGGGTTCTACACCGAAGCACGGGCAGAGGCGGATCAATGGGTGGTATCACGGAATCAATATGTTCTTGAGCGGCTGGAACAAGGGCTGCATCCTGACACTCACTCTGAGTTTTGGGGGGCGTGGAAGGAGACTTCGGCGCCTCCGAAGCTTCCGGATAGATCCATTTGGCCGGTTGTTTTTACCCTTGCTGGGACGATTGCTGTGTTCTTGCTGGCCGTGGTGTTGTTCGTGTTTATTGTGCGGAAGATCGTCAAACTGGCACGCAGGGTGTTTACAGCTTGAGACGGGCACTTTGAGACCTTGGGCAACTTGAATCCTATACTTAGGCCCCACTGGTGAGCTTTGGAATGCTCGGCTGTTGCTTCTTTTGAATGGAGACGCGGCGGGTCTTTGGTCAAATCCTTTGGGTAGGAGAAGTTATGCCACACCATACTGTGTATGAAGCGAAAATTGAGCACTTGCAGATCCTTGATGAGGATGGGAAGCTCGATAAAAAATTGGCCAAGGATACGCTGAGCGACGATCAGGTGGTGTATTTGTATGAGCAGATGCGGGTGTGCCGGGAGCTTGATGAGATTGCGTTCAAGTTGCAGCGATCAGGACGGATGGGGACCTATCCGCAGAATAAGGGGCAGGAGGCCAATGCGGTGGGGTCGGCTTTGGCGATGGTTAAGGGGAATGATTGGTTGGTGCCTTCGTATCGTGAAAATGCGGCGTTGTTTATGCATGGGATGCCGATGCATTATGTGTTGCAGTATTGGATGGGCGATGAGCGGGGGTCGAAGTTTCCTGAGGGGGTGAACATTACGCCTTTGTCGGTTCCGATTGGGACGCACATGCTGCATGCGACGGGGATTGCTTGGGCGTTTAAGCAGCGGAAGGAAGCGGATCGGGCGGCGATTACTTATTTTGGGGATGGGGCGACCTCTGAGGGTGATTTTCATAATGCGATGAACTTTGCTTCTGTGATGCAGGTGCCTTGTATTTTTTATTGTCAGAATAATTCTTGGGCGATTTCGTTGCCTCGGGAGCAGCAGATGAACTCGGCTACGGTGGCGCAGAAGGCGCTTGCGTATGACATGCCGACGATTCAGGTGGATGGGAACGATATTTTTGCGGTGTACAAGGCGACGAGCGATGCTCGGAAGCGGGCTGTTGAGGGGGGGGGGCCTTCGTTTATTGAGGGGGTCACTTACCGGCTGGCCGACCATACGACGGCCGATGATGCTCGGCGGTATCGGGATCAATCGGAGGTTGATGCGTGGCTTGAGAAGGATCCGTTGATTCGGACACGGAAATATATGGAATCGGTTGGGGTGTGGGACGACAAGAAGCAGGTGGAACTTGAGACGCGGGCCAAGAGGATTGTCAAGGAGGTTGTCGAGGCGGCGATTTCTGTGAGTGTGCCTACGAGCAGTGAGTTCTTTGATGATATGTATGCGGAGTTGCCTGAGGATTTGAAGGTTCAGCGGGACACGATGCGGACGAGTTCGATTGGGCGGAATCCTTCGCAGATTGGGCTGACCCCCCAAAGTGCCC
Organism: Phycisphaerales bacterium; assembly: GCA_016764895.1. Classification (GTDB taxonomy): domain Bacteria; phylum Planctomycetota; class Phycisphaerae; order Phycisphaerales; family UBA1924; genus UBA1924. The sequence continues at coordinate 3,618 of JAESRA010000254.1, forward strand.
AAGCGATAGAGGCACACTGATGTTTGTCAAAATCATTGACTCCAAGGGGAAGGAACGGTTTATCAACGCGGTGTATGTGCGTTCAGTTAATCCCAAGGGCGATGATAAAGCTGAGTTGGAGATTGGTTCGATGGGTACCAAGATTCGGGTGAATCAATCGGCTGAGTCGATTGCTGAGGTGTTGAATATGGCGATGCCGAACTCGATTGATGCGATATTGGCGGCGGAAGAAGACAGTACACAAGCAAACCAGGCCGCGGTCGCTATCGCGGTGATTGGATAAACGGAGCCCAGTTATGGCAGAATTAACACTTGTTGGAGCGATTACCTCGACACTCGACCAGGCGCTGGCGCGTGATCCTGATGTGATCTTGCTTGGTGAAGACATTGGGATCAATGGCGGGGTCTTTCGGGCTACGGAAGGTTTGATGGCGACGCATGGGGAGGATCGGGTGGTGAGTACGCCTTTGGATGAATCTGGGATCATGGGGACGGCCATTGGACTGGCGATTGCGGGGATGAAGCCGATACCGGAGATTCAGTTTGAGGGTTTTTTAGGGCCTGCGTATGACCAGTTTGTGAATCATGCGGCTCGGATGCGGACGCGGACGCGGTCGGCTATCACGGTGCCGATGACGGTGCGGGTGCCGGTTGGGGGGGGGATTCATGCTCCTGAGTTGCATTCGGATTCGCCTGAGGTGATTTATGCGCATTCGCCTGGGATTAAGGTGTTGATGCCTTGTACGCCTTATGATGCGAAGGGGTTGCTCAATGCGGCGATTGCTGATCCTGATCCGGTGATCTTCTTTGAGCCTAAGCGGGTGTATCGGACATTCAAGGAAGAAGTGCCTGAGGAGTATTATGAGATTCCGATTGGGAAGGCGAAGGTTGTTTCTGAGGGTGAAGATTTGACGATTGTGACTTGGGGGGCGCCGGTGTTTCAGTGTCTTGAGGCGATTGATAATCTGCCTGAGGATGTTTCGGTGGAGTTGATTGATTTGCGGTCGATTTATCCGTTTGATATGGACACGGTGGCGGAGTCTGTGTGTAAGACTGGCCGGTGCGTGATTGTGCATGAGGCGCCGCTGACGGGTGGATTTGGGGCGGAGATCGCGGCACGCGTGATGGAGGAGTGTTTCTTGCATCTCGAAGCGCCGGTTCAGCGGGTGACGGGGTTTGATACGATCATGCCTTATTACAAGTTGGAGAATGAGTATTTGCCTGAGGCGCCTCGGATCCTGAAGGGGATTGTGGAGTGTTTGGCGTATTGATTCGGTTGTGTATTGTTTTTTTCACCACAGAGGACACAGAGGACACAGAGAAGAATTGAGAGTGCGGATCGAGAAACGATGATGTTTCTCTGTGCTCTTTGAGAACTCTGTGGTCAATCTGCTTGGAGTTGATATGGCTGGTAAAGTTTCATCTGATCCGAATGTATTTATTCTTCCTGATCTTGGGGAGGGGCTTGAGGAGGCCGAGCTTATTAAGTGGGTGGTCAAGGAGGGGGATACCGTTGATGAACTTGAGGTGATTGCGGAGATGGAGACGGATAAGGCGCTTGTTGAGGTGCCGTCGCCTCGGGCGGGGACGATTAAGACTTTGCATGGGGCTGATGGGGACACGATTAAGGTGGGGGCTCCGTTTGTGACTTATGAGGGTGGGGCGGATGATGCACCGGCCTCAGCTCCTGAGCCAATGGCGGCGAAGAAGGAAGAGGATCGGCCTGAGGAACGGCCTGCAGATCAAGGGTCTGTGGTTGGGCAGATGTCGGATTCGACGCCTGGGATGAATGCTTCGGATGGGAAGTCGCTTGCTTCGCCTGCGGTTCGGCGTATGGCGCGGGATGCGGGGGTTGATATTAATTTGATTTCGGGGACAGGGATTGGTGGGCGTGTGACGAAGAAGGATGTTGACAATGCCAAGGCGTCGGGTGGGGCGGTTGCTCCGATTGCAGCTCCTGTTGCTTCAACACCTGCGGCTCCGGCTGCACCTGTTTCAGTGCCAGTTTCAGCATCGAGACCTGCGGAGAGTCGTCGGCCTTTGAACTTGCCTACGACGCAGATTCCGGCGGCTCATGCGCCACAGCAGATGCCTGCGGGTCAGTATCAGCAGCCTTACCCTCCACAGGGATACCAATACCCCCCAACCCCACCACAACCGGCGTATCCGTATCCTGCACCACCGGCGTATGGGTATGCCCCACCACCACCTCCGGGGTATGGGTACCCCCCACCGCCGCCGATGCCCAATATGCCTTACCCGTATCCGCCACAAATGGGCGGGGTTCCTTCGGCTCCTGGGTATCAGGGGCCTGGGGCGTTTCGGCCTATTCCGGATCCGGCGCAGCAGAGTTTGGTTGGGCCTGGGATGGATGAGGCTCGGATTCCGTTCAAAGGGATTCGGCGGACGATTGCGAATCGGTTGCGTCATGCTGTGGATACGGCGGTTCACTTTACGGTTGTTGATGAGGCGGATGTGACGGCTTTGGATGCGTTGCGGAAAGAGGTCAGTGCGTCGAGTGGGGTGAAGGTGACTTTCTTGCCGTTTGTGTGTGCGGCGGTTTCGCGGGCATTGGCCGGGCGGTTTGGGGCGATGAATGCGATTGTGGATGATGAGGCGGCTGAGATTGTGCAGTACGGGGCGGTGCATCTTGGGATTGCTACGGATACGGACAGTGGATTGATGGTGCCTGTGATGCGGGATTCGGATCGGATGAATGTTGTTGAGTTGGCGCAGTCGATTGGACAGATCGCGGCGAGTGCGCGGGATCGGTCGATTCCGCGGGAGCAGTTGATGGGATCGACTTTTACGATTAGTAATGTGGGGTCACATGCTGGGAGGTTTGCGACGCCTGTGATTAATTATCCTGAGGTGGCGATTTTGGCGATTGGGAAGGCGTATGACGGGGCGGTGGTTCAGAATGGGCAGTTGATGGTTGGTAAGGTGTTGCCTTTGTCGCTTGCTTGTGATCATCGGGTTGTTGATGGGGCGACGGCGGCTTTGGCGCTTGCGGAGATTGTGGAATCGTTGCAGAATCCGGAATCGTTGCTTTAGAAAGACAACTGAGATCGCGGCAAGTCAGACTCCAAGTTTACTGATTTAACTCTTTCAGCACTTCGAGCCGGGTTTGCTCGGCTTTTACCTTTGCCTCATACTCCGTCCGCTTTTTACGCTGCTCTTGTTCAGCACTTTGTTTTAGAATTTCTCTACATCGAGTGTCCACTCTTGGAAGCCAGCCTGCAAAATAATCTCGTACACGAACAGCTTCATTTGCTGTGGCGTATATACATGCTTCCATCCCTTCAAAATGAAACGTCTCAGGTCCCTTTCCCCATACCGACTCATGACCACCAAAATTATTGAATGCATTTTGCCAAACATTGCCTGGAACATGATTTAAACGCAACCTCAATTCCCCACCATTCCAATCCTTGTTTGTTATTTTTGTGCCACCTACTGGAATGGGGTCGAGAATTTCAGTATCGGGAATCACAATTTTTCTTGCAACATCCAATTTTTGTGAAGCGATAAACTCCCCTCGCCTTGCTCCAATGTCCATTTTAAATTCTTCAATGTTTCTATATCTTGATTCTGGAGATTGCCCAATCGCTTTCTCGACCACAGGGTCAAGATAGGAAAACTCAGAACGGACATCCCCAATCTTTCGATAGTTTGAACCAGCAGGTATAATTTCTGTAAACATCTCGTTGAGTATCAATCCCAAAGCATAAATATCGGCTCGCTCATCGACCACCTGCCCCGCTCTCCTTTGTTCAGGAGCTGCGTATTCGAAATTTGCCAGTCGAGTCGATTGTTTGGTATTGACATTGGTATAAAGCTCTTGCTCATTAAACCGGGCTATTCCAAAGTCAGCGACAACAACTTCTAGTCCATTTTCACGAACTAAGATATTCTCGGGCTTGATGTCTCGATGAATAACTCCGTACAAATGCGCGGCCTCTACGCCATGCAATACTTGATCAAAAATTGAATACACATCCAGTTGCTCTGATGACTTCATCAACTTTCGAAGCGATGAGTCATACTTCGGCATAACGAAAAAAGCACTTTCGCCTAGACCATATTCAATCGTTTGAAGAATGTTCTTGTGATGATGATTCTGGCCAAATAAGAACTCGTTTTTAAATCGTTTAAGTTTTTCAATTGATACATTTTTCGATACGATTTTGATAGCGACGACTTCGCCGTTCCTATTCGTTGCTGAATAAACTTCGCCGTTTGCCCCCCCGCCAATTTGTCCGAGAATCGTGTAGGTATCGAATGCCGTAGCTAGTGTTTCGTTCTTTTTCATATCTGCTCCTGCCCCCTTCTATATACCCAACAAACCTCCCTGCAACCCACTATATGCACTGATTGACAACAGTATCACTTAAGCCTACCATTCTGGCCCTCCGGATGGAAACCGGGGCGGCTAAAGGAATTGCCATGAAGAATGACACACACCCGACTTTCTACCCATCCTGCAAGGTTTACTACAACGGCGAGGTCGTGATGACCGTTGGGGCTACGGTTCCTGAGCTGAAAGTGGATGTTTGGTCGGGCTCGCACCCGTTCTTTACTGGTAAGGCGACCTTTGTGGATGCGGCTGGACGGGTTGAGAAGTTCCAGAAGAAGTTCGCTGGGAACTATTTCAAGAACAAGAAGTAAGCTGGCCAACTGGGCCGACTGGTCATATTCGATCTTTCAAACACTCTGCGACTCAATCGTGGGGTGTTTTTGTGTGTTGAGGGGCTCTCAATGGGGCTTTTTTTGTTGATGAGCCCAAAGATTGCTTTTTTTAGACGATACCATGAACATCGGATGCCCCTGATCTGTATAATCCGTTTATCCGGGAGATAGGATATACTATGCAAAAGACCACTCAAACAGTTGAACACCCGCTTTTAGCCCTCTTGAAGACCAGAGTCTTGGTGTGGGATGGGGCGATGGGTACGCAGATTCATGGGCTGGATCTGGATATTGAGACGGACTATCAGGGATGCGAGAACTGCACTGATATTTTGTCGCTGAGTTGTCCTGATGAGATTGGGGAGATTCATCGGGGGTATCTGCGGGCGGGGGCTGATGTGGTGTCGACCAATACTTTTGGGGCGGCGGTGCATGTGCTTGGGGAGTTTGATCGGGGGGATGATGCGCGGGCGTTGTCGCGGGCGGCGGCGGAGATTGCGCGGCGGGCGTGTGATGAGTTTTCGACGGAGGATTGGCCGAGGTTTGCAGCTGGGTCGCTTGGGCCTGGGACGAAGTTGATTACGCTGGGGCAGATTGGATTTGATGAACTTGTTGCGTCGTATCAAAAGGCGGCGATGGGGTTGATTGAGGGTGGTGTTGGGGGGGGGTTGATTGTGTTTTGATTGAGACTTGTCAGGACTTGTTGCAGATTAAGGGGGCGATTCAGGCGGTGCAGAATGCGGAGGTTGAACTTGGGATGGCGGCGGGGTCGGTGCCGATTTTTGTTTCGGTGACGATTGAGCAGACGGGGACGATGCTTGTTGGGTCTTCGATTGAGGCGGCGATTGAGGCGTTGCGTCCTTTGCCGATTGCGGCGCTTGGGCTCAATTGTGCGACGGGGCCTGTGGAGATGATGAACCATGTGCGGACGCTTGGGCGGTTGTGGGACCGGGCGATTACGGTGATGCCCAATGCGGGGTTGCCTGTGCTTGAGGCGGGGGAGACGGTGTATCCGTTGGGGGCGGAGGGGTTTGCCAAAGCCATTGAGCCGTTGTTGAGTGAGGGGTTGGTTGATGCGATTGGGGGGTGTTGCGGGACTGGGCCTGGGCATATTGAGTTGCTTAGGGCGCGGGTGGATTCGGCGGCGAAGGTTGTTCGGGCGGCGGCGGAGTTTGTGCCTGCGTGTTCATCGCTGTATTCGGCGACGGAGTATCGGCAGGAGTTGTCGTTTTTGATTGTGGGGGAACGGTGCAACTCGTCGGGGTCGCGGAAGTTTAAGCGGCTGCTGGAAGAGGAAGATTTTGATGGGATTGTGTCGCTGGCGCGAGAGCAGGTTCGGGATGGGTCGCATGTTTTGGATATCAATGTGGATGTTGCGGGGCGAGACAATGCGCGGGATATGCATGAGGTGGTGTCGCGGATTGTCAAGTCGGTTGATGCGCCGTTGATGCTGGATTCGACGACTCCGAAGGTGATTTTGGCGGGGCTTAAGGCCGCGGCTGGTAAGTGCATTATCAATAGCGCGAACTTTGAGGAGGGGGAGAAGGTCTTTGATGAGTTGTGCGCGATGGCCAAGGACTTTGGGGCGGGGCTGGTGATTGGGACGATTGATGAGGATGTTGAAAATGCGATGGCGCGGACGGCGGATCGGAAGGTTTCGATTGCGACGCGGGCTATTGAGCGGGCGACACAAGTGCATGGGTTGTTGGTGTCGGATTTGTTTATTGATCCGTTGGTGCTGCCTGTGTCGACGGGGATGGAGTCGGATCGGCGGAGCGGGCTTGAACTTATTGAGGGGACGCGGCGGATTTGCGAGGCGTTCCCTGAGGTGCAGACGACTTGCGGGTTGTCCAATGTGTCGTTTGGATTGAAGCCGGCGGCGCGGGTGGTGATCAATGCGGTGTTGTTGCATGAGTTGGTTGAGGCGGGGATGAGCAGCGCGATTGTGCATGCGTCGAAGATTACGCCTTTGCACAGGATTGACGATTCGTTGAAAGAAGCGGCGATGGATTTGCTGATGGATCGACGGGCCGAGTCCAATGGTGGAACGGGGCTCTCAGGTGGGAATACCGATGAGAAGCATGACCCGTTGTCGCATTTGATTGAGTTGTTTACCGATGAGGAGGAGCAATCGACGAAGAAGGCCAAGGTTGATCTGACGCTTGAGGAGCAGCTTCGGGCGCATATTATTGATGGGGAGAAGGAGGGGCTTGGGGAGACGATTGCCAGTGCGCTTGAGAAGTACAAGCCGTTGGAAATTATCAATGAGCATTTGCTTGCGGGGATGAAGACGGTGGGCGAGTTGTTTGGGAGTGGGCAGATGCAGTTGCCGTTTGTGTTGCAGAGTGCGGAGGTGATGAAGGGGGCGGTGGCGTTGCTTGAGCCGTATATGGAGAAGGATGATGTGAGCAGCAAGGGGTCGATTGTTCTGGCGACGGTGAAGGGGGATGTGCATGATATTGGGAAGAACCTGGTTGATATTTTGCTGAGTAATAATGGGTTTACGGTGCATAATCTTGGGATCAAGCAGCCGATTGATGCTATTTTGAAGGCGTTCAATGAGACCAAGGCCGATGCGATTGGGTTGTCGGGGTTGCTTGTCAAGAGTGTCAATGTGATGGAGGAGAATCTTGGGCAGCTCAATGCGGCGGGGGTTTCGGTGCCTGTGCTGCTTGGGGGGGCTGCGCTGACGCGGACATATGCGGAGGGGCATTTGAGCAGCGTGTATGATGGTGATTTGCATTATGCCAAGGATGCGTTTGATGGGCTTGATACGATGAATGCAATTATGGCGGGGACGAGTGGGGATTTGATTGTGGCGGCTGAGGAGCGGCGAGATGCTCGGAATGTGAATGTTGCCAAGCATCAGGCGAAGATTGATGGGGCCAAGGCGACCGTGGCGGCGACGCTGGTTCGGTCTGAAGTGGCGCGGGACAATGAGGTGCCGGTGCCGCCTTTTTGGGGGACGCGGGTGGTTGAGAAGATTTCGTTGCGTGATATTTTTGCGTATGTGAATCCGACGGCGCTCTTTAGTGTGCAGTGGCAACTCAAGCGGGGGAAGCAGGAGAAGGATGCGTATCAAGCGATGCTTGAGGATGTGGCTCGGCCAAAATTTGAAGAGTTGAAAGCGGCGTGCCTAGAACGGGAGATACTCAAACCCAAGGTTGTGTATGGGTATTTTCCGTGCTGCAGTGATGGGGATTCGGTGGTTGTGTTTGACTCAGATGACCACGATAAGGAAGTGCAACGGTTTGCGTTCCCTCGGCAGGCGGGCAACAAATGTCTGTGCATTGCTGATTTTTATCGTGATCTGGATGAATGTAAATCACTCGGGCGGCGGGATGTGATTGGGATGGTGTGTGTGACGATGGGGGAGACGATCAGCGTGCATACCAAGGAGCTGTTTGATTCGGATCGGTATCAGGAGTATTTGTATTGGCATGGGCTTGGGGTTGAGGCGGCCGAGGGGCTGGCGGAGCTTTGGCATAAGCGGATTCGGCAGGAACTGGGGTTTGGGCATGAGGATTCGAGTGAGATGAAAGAACTGTTCCAGCAGAAGTATCGGGGGTCGCGGTACTCGTTTGGGTATCCGGCGTGCCCGGATATGAGTGCGCACACGACGATGTGGGAGCTGCTTGATCCGACGCGGATTGGGTGCGGGCTTACGGAGAATTTTCAGATTGATCCGGAGCAATCGACTTGTGCGATTGTGAGTCATCATCCGGAGGCACGGTATTTTAATGCTTGAGGAAGAAGGGACTGGCCACTGGGGACTGGCCATTGGGGGAAGATTAAGAAAGAGTAAGAAAGACCCCCTCCGTCGCTGCGCG
>JAESRA010000255.1 GCA_016764895.1 Phycisphaerales bacterium
ATTCTGGGACCGCAAACGAACAGCCGAGCGGATGGTGTCCATCAATATGCGTGAAGCACTCTTTCGGGTGATGGAAACCACAAAGAAGCGACCTGAATCCAAGTGCTACATTGCCGGGCATTCCATGGGCGGGCTCATCATCGGCAAGACAATAGCCCCATCAATAACAACCCTGCTCCTATCGAGCGGCAAACAAGGCATCCGCCTCCCGGCAGACTTAGTCTTGCTCCTAAACCCGGCCCTGGACGGGCTCTCATCCTGGGAGTTTATTGATTTCCTCAAAAGATCCGGTGCACATGTCAAACTCAGAGCACTCGATGGCACCATGCGAGATGCCCCAGGCCCCATCATCGCTTCAATCACCTCCGAAGCCGACACCGCCACGGGAGCCCTCTACACCGCAGGACAAGCCGTTGGTACCCTGAACACCAAGTTTCGCAACGACTACCCCAATTCGATGCCGAGTCAAAAATATCTCGCCACCCACGCCGAGGGGCACATTGAGTATCTGATTAGCCATCGTGCTTGGCTTGAAGACGGCAAAGTCAAACTTGAACGAATCCCCAACGCCTACAACGATACTCCGTACTGGGTAATCCAGACGACTGCCGATATCATCAAGGATCATATCGATATCCGCAATCCAAAGCTTGACGAACTCCTGAATCAGATTTCAGAGCTCAACGAGTTGTACAGCACAGAAGTCCAGACATGGATGTTTACAAATTTCGAACAGGATCAAGGCGAGCAATAGAAACTGCAATGCGTATGTCGTCTGTCCCATTTCTGTCCCACTTTTGCAGTCACAAACAGGATTAAATCGGAAAACGCCGGAATCGATCAAACTGCGTAAGCCGCTTGTACGAATAGGCTAACGCGACAAATGATTGATTCCATGCAACAGGCAATCAATGCGATTTAGAATCCCCCCTCTCCTGAGGTGTCGTTAGAAATGGGCGGCCATAGTACTCGGGTTTCGTATCTATGTGCGTGATTCTAATCGATGGTCATAGCGACATGATCTGGTCGAGATCACCACGCAGGGCTAGCCATGATTTATAAAATCAGTTTATCGGGCAGTGGTTATTTGAACCGGTGTGAAGTTTTTGCCAGAGAGTGCGTGCTTGGGTGGCAGTTTAACAAGTGAGTGTATCGGCCATTGGGGTTGGCCTAGATCTGGCCTAGATTGGGTGGTCTGAACCGGTTCGAATCAGTTTTTATCGATTTGAGTCAAACGCCGTAAGCCCTTGATTGGGAGGGTAATACGAGGGCATTCGCTGTTATTGGCTCAGGAGAATCGATGGGCAAATATACTCCCCCCTGCTCCGTTGACATCTAAGGTATACGAAACGGCGTCCCCACAAAGACGCCGTTTCGCCCGTTTTGGGGCGAGCTACGCGGTTCGGCGCGCGTAGGGTCCAAAAACTCAGCCGAAGTGAATTTGTCGATATTTGCAGATGAATTGGTGAAAATGAAACACTATCTGCGCACGAGAATGTCTCTCATTAGCCAACTCCGTTTGTGAAATGGATCAACTCAAGCTGCATCACGACGATACGAATGAATCAGTCCGCCGAGTTGCTCATCGCAGATGATTTTGCCAACGGGTTCGGCTGGTTCAAGTGATGGATCAAGCACCACATTCCCAACACCCTGATGGGGACGATCATGGTTGTAATGCTTCACATATGCATCAACCGCTCGCCAGAGATGTTTCTCTCCAATGGGGATAATCCGATTCAGGCACTCATGCTTGATTGAGCGAACGAATCGCTCCGCATACGCGTTGAGATTCGGACTCTTGGGCGGGAGCTTCACTGACTTGATACCTGCCGAAGCGAGCATCTCAATCATCGACTTGGTGAAGAGCGGATCCCGGTCATGGATCAGGTACTTGTGATTGGTGAGAAACCCATCGAAGTCATCAAGCTGTCGTCGAAGCACTCGCTCTACCCAAGCCCCGTGTGGGGTACTGCTGATTCCAGCGATCTCCACACGCCTCGTAGAGAGAACAATCACAAACAACACATGAAAGCGGGTCAATCCTTTAGCAGTCCACACCTCAACAGTGAAGAAGTCCATCGCAGAGACTGATTCCCAATGCATCTGTAGGAACTCCGCCCAAGTGATTCGTTTGCTCCGATTTGGTGCTGGCTCAAGACCGTTCTCGCTGAGGATGTTGGCAATGGTGGTGCGAGCCACGCGATGGCCAAGTTTCCCAAGCTCGCCCTCGATCCGTTCGTAACCCCATGTGCGATTCTCTGACGCGAAGCGGACAGCCAGTTGGCGGATCTCCTGCATCACTCTCGGTCGACCGGGCTTTCTCGATTTACTTCCATCATACTTGTTGGCAATGAGCTTGCGATGCCATCGCATGATGGTGTCGGGTGTGACAATGGAGCAGATCTCAGAGAGTACCTTGTGGCCGAGTGCTTTACCAAGAACTGCAAGTCGTCGGCGTTGATCATCGGTAAGCCGGATTCGATTACTACCGAGTTGTTCTCGAAGGATCCGGTTCTCCTCCTTGAGATAATCGATTATTCGTTGCTGCTGTTCATTGAGGATGCCAGCAACGATGACGCTGAGCAGCTGCCATGGGTAGAGTTGAGGTCGCATGATTGAGAATAAGGCCTAGATATGGGCTTCTCAGGATATCGGCCGAATATTTGAACCCTACTAGATTCTGGGGGGCAGGTCACCAAACCCAATGGGGCAAAAATGCAACTGGCATACTATGGGTCTAAAGTAAGAGCACTATTTGCCCTTCGCCTCAATGGTTGTGAGGCGATAGCTCGTGCTGCGACCGCCGCCAGGATTTTGTAGGAGGATGCCGCGTTCGACCATCTCTCGAATATCGCGGAGTGCGGTGTCCGTAGAGCATTTGGCGAGCTTGGCGTATTTGGATGTGCTCATGTGACCTTTGAAGCCGTTGAGCATTCGGTTGATGATTGAGCGTTGGCGTTCGTTGACTGGATCTTGATTGATCCATTGCCACAATTTGGCTTTATACATCACAGCCGCCAAAGTTTCTTGGGCACCTTCGACTGCGTTGTCTAGGCATGACAAAAACCACTCCAACCAGAATGTGATGTCGAGGGTTCCGCGTTGGGATGATTCGAGACGGAGGCAGTACTTCTTGCGATCGGCTTCGATTTGCGAGGACATGCTGTAGAAGCGTTCGGACATGTTGTCGGCCCGCGCGAGTGCCATGTCGGCGATGGCGCGGGCGATGCGACCGTTGCCGTCTTCGAATGGGTGAATGGTCACAAACCAGAAGTGAGCAATTGCAGCCTTGATGACCGGGTCGGTCGTTGGCGGTGTGTTGAACCAAGCGAGGAATGCGGTCATTTCGCCATCGAGTCGATCTGCGATGGGTGCTTCGTAATGGACTTTCTCGTGGCCGATCGGTCCAGAGACTACCTGCATCGCACCGGCTTCCTTTGGTCGCCATGCGCCGACGACCATCTTTCGCATTCCGCTGCGTCCCGTTGGGAACAGCGCTGCGTGCCAATCGAAGAGTCGATCCTTGGTCAATGGCGACTCGAAACCCTGGGTGGCGTCGAGCATCATTTCGACGACGCCTTCGACATCACGCCCGGCTTGGGGGAGCCCCGCAATATCAAGCCCGAGTCGGCGGGCGATTGAAGAACGAACTTCATCTGGATTGAGCGACTCGCCCTCGATGGCGGAGGACTTGACCACATCATTCGTCAGTGTGGTGAGGCTTGCCTCGGCGCGGAGATCGAAGCCCATGGACTCCATCTTGCCAAGCAGCAGCCCCTGCTTGTGGCGTACCGCTGCGAGGGCCGACGCCAAAGCGTCCGCGTCCCATAAAAACTGAGGCCAATCTGTATTTTCATGGATATACGCCATAATCACCGCTTCCTTTGCGGCGATTATACACAATATTCACCGCACCTGCAAGCGGAACCCCGCATGATTTGCGGTGAATAGACGGCCTAATCACCGCATTACACGGCATTTCACAACGGGATAGGCATGGTTTCCAAAGTTGGAAGAGTAGGAGGCCAGCAAGTAGGATCAAACTGAGGCCGTCTTCGTGGTGCTTTCGCCATCCGCTGAGACCTGAAGATGGCGACCTCGCGTTCGAGCAAAGCGGTCTCTGTATAGAGGTGATCTCGCTGTCCCAACATTCTCGTCATTGGAGCCACATGGGACAATGCACGAGTGCGAGCAAGCCCGTATCCTTGAGCCATGGCGAGCGCAATCGAGTCAATCAGGTGCCACAAACTCCGCGAACTAGGCGACACACGCCGTATTTTGCGATGTCCAGGCCTCGGCGTTTGGACAGGGTTGATATCGCTCGAAATCGTTGTTATTGACCCATTCATGGGCGATTCTAGCGAGATTCAGCGCCATTTGTCGCTCAAAAAAGCGGACAAAACGGACATCAAAACCCACAACAAACTGCTGGCCCCCCACGGTATGAGGCAAAGAGGCTCGTAATACCGGGGACCCGAGAGAGCCTGAGAGACGGGATGCCATATGTGGGATCTCACCCCGTTGACTCACACATTATGGAAGTAATTTGACCTGAGTTGAAGCGGTAGTCTGATATACTCCTGACATGGAGATTGTGCTGATTATCGTGGGGCTGATTGCTCTTGGGCTTGGGGGTGGTGTTTTTGTCCTGGTGAAGGGGGTTTCGGGGGAACGGGTGAAGGCGGCTGGGTTGAGTGAGGAGTTGGCTTCGGTGAATGCTCGGCTTGATGGGGTGGAGGGGGAGCGGGTGCGGTTGGTTGGGGAACTTGTGATTGCCCAGGGGCAGGCCGAGGAGTCTGGGGAGCGGGTTGTTTTGTTGTCTGTTGAGATGGCGGGGGTGAAGGAGCGGATGGCGGGGGCCGAGAAGCGGTATTTGGATTTGGTCAATGATGAGAAACGGATGACCGAATCGTTTGAGGCGATTGGGGGGAAATCTTTGCGGGCCAATCAGGAGGCGTTGTCGAAGTTTTTGACGGATCGGTTGATGGATGCAGATAAATTGTCGCAGGCGGAACTTGATGAACGGAAGGTGGCGATTGAGGCGTTGGTCAAACCGATCCGGGAGACGCTTGATAAAACGCAAGAGCAGATCGTGCAGTTGGGTGAGCGGGTGCAGGCATCGGGGGAGTCGAATGTTTCTTTGCGGGAGGAGACGGCGCGGTTGACCAAGGCGTTGTCGCGGCCTGAGATTCGTGGGCGGTATGGGGAGATTCAACTCAAACGAGTGGCGGAGCTTGCGGGGATGACTTCGTATTGTGATTTTTCGGAGCAGGTCTCAGAAAGAGATGGGGATGGGAATCTGCTTCGGCCTGATATGGTGGTGACGCTGCCGAACAATCGGATTATTGTTGTGGATGCGAAGGCCAATATCAATGCGTATATTGAGGCGGTGAATGCTTCTGATGATGAGGAACGGGAGATGCATATGCAGCGGTTTGCGCGGCATACTTCTGAGCAGGTGAAGAAGCTTTCGGATAAGAAGTACTGGGCGTTGTTTGAGCGGTCGCCTGAGTTTGTGGTGATGTTTGTGCCTGGGGATCACTTTATTGATGCGGCGCTTTCGCGGAATCCTGGGTTGCTTGATGAGGCGGCGCAGCGGGGAGTGATATTGGCGTCGCCGAGTACGCTTATTGGGTTGTTGCGGGCGGTGGCGGTTGGGTGGCGGGAGCAGGCGTTGACGGAGGAGGCGGCGGCGTTGTTTGAGCTTGGTAAGGAACTGCATGATCGTGCGGCGACGGCGTTTGAGCATGCGGGCAAGCTGGGGGATTCGATCCGGATGTCTGTGGAGCGGTACAACAAGCTGGTGGGGTCGATTGATAGTCGGATGATGCCGACGCTTCGGAAGTTTGAGGAAGTGGGGGCCAAGAGTACGAAATCGCTTATTGAACCCAAGACGGTGAGCGGGGATACGCGGGCGTTGATGGGGCGTGATGAGGGGTAATGGCGG
>JAESRA010000256.1 GCA_016764895.1 Phycisphaerales bacterium
CCACCCCCACCACTCCATTTACAGCAACGGCCACCGCAACACTCAACGGCAACAAAGCCGAGACGATTGTTGAACCGCATTCGCTCAATAGCCGAGCGGCACTCCCAACCAACGAAGACATGTTCCTCTCGCCTCGAGTCATGGACGCGGGAACTTTTGCTCGATACTCAGAGATGCTCAAATCCATCATCGCCCAGTCCACCACCCAAGGGCGAACCCTCGAAGATTTCTCCGCCGATGCAGAGGAAATGATCCGCCGATCTGGTGAATCCGTCACAACCCTCGACAAACGACTCCAAGCGGGCGTCCGGATGCTGCGAATGATCGATGAGCGCGTTGATCGCACCGACAAAGTGCTCGACAAAGTCCGCGACATTCTGCCCGACGCCGAGTCGATGCGTCTGCAGTATGAAACGATGATGAACGACACACTCGACAAAGCCCAGAAGCAGCTCGACGGGATGGTCCGGGACGCGGATATCCGGGCCCAGGCCGCCGAGCAACGGGCTCGGGTCGCAATGCAGCGCGCCGACGACCAAACGATCAAACTCGAAGCAATCAATAGCGATCTCGACATGCGCATGAGCGCAATCGAACTCCGCATGGTCGAAGCCGAAACACAGAGCGGCCAAACCATCGGACTTATTGACCGCCGATTGGTTTCATTCCAAGAAGAACTCAGCTCACAAGTCGATCAAGTCATCGAACAAGCCAACAAGTCCACAGCAGACATCGAAGAACGCGTCATCAACGCAAGCCGAATCACCGAAGAGCGTGTCATCGCATTGGGAAAATCCATTGAACCCCTCCAATCCGCCGCAGAACAAGCCATGCGATCGCTTGGAATTGACCCAGAAAACCCACGCTTTGAAGACTCTCCACTGGCCAAAATCGAATCACTCGTTGAACGAGGCGAGTCGCACATCGCAGGCGTTGATCGGTTGCTACGCCAACTCGACGAACTCCGCAACCAAACCGAAGGCGTCAAAGGCGAGTTCGGAATGTGGCTGCTGGATTCAGCAACCAAACTCGATCAACTCGAAGCACGCAAAGACCTCCTCGACGGCCCAATCCACAACGCAGCCGTCCGCATCAGAGAAATCGGCCCAGACCTCCAAGATAAACTCGAACTGGCATCCAACAAACTCGAACACCTCAGCACCCAGTCCGCCGAACTCAAAGACTCAATCAACTTCTCATCAACGGTCGCTGAACGCGCAACCGACAAACTCGTCAACCAAACCGCACAAATCCAAGCACTCCTTGATGGCTCACTCCATAGCCTGACCCAACGCGTCGAACAAGCGGGTGTCTGGCTCGGCTCACTAATTACCCAAGCCCAGCAAGCCGGTCGCGATCTTGGTGTCCCTGAAAGTGACGCCTCAAATGAAGTGCTGCGGAGCGTCGAAGAAATCCAATCAAAGGTCCTTGAACTCAACAAGCCGATCGATGCTGTATCACTCATTCAACCAGCAGTACAGCCCACAGCACAACCCACAGCACAACCCGCCATCATCCCCAATCGATGCCATATCGATTCGATCTCGTTTGATGGCGCCTCGGTCGTCATTGAATACGACGATGGCACACAAGGAGCGGACTGAATTGGGGGGATGGAGGGATGGGGGGGCGGGGGGTTCTCGGAGCCCGATCGTTGCCCATACACGCCTGGAAATACGATTTTGATCGATATTTAGATCAAAGGCCGCAATCAAGCTCGGGAGCGGGCGTTGATCTGATGATGCTGATTGGCTTTGGTCTAATTGCAGGCAGCTTGCCCCCAACCGGCTTACCCGCAAGGATTTATAGCGGCCCGCCGATGCTTTAGCCTTATAAAACTCAGGAATGGATCATCAACCCTGATCCGATCTGTGATTAAAAGAATGCAATGATTGCCGTGACACCAAGCATCAAACTCACGGCACACCACGATGCGCTCCGAAAAGAGTGTATGGAGCGGCGATTTTGCCCGGCGCGTCTACGATCATTTCCCCAGCATATTGGGCGTGACAGGCAGTATAAATTACTATGGAGTTCGGCCAGTGATTGAACAACTACACATGATCAAAAAAACCACCCTGGCCATGCTTTGCACCGGCTTGCTGAGTACCGGGCTCGCATTGGCCCAGCCCGCCAACCAGCCCGCCAGCCAGCCAACCGACCAACCAGCCGAACAACCAACAAGCGATCCCGCTGAAAAGACGATCGAGCCCTTGCTTGATTGGGGGGATCAAAAGGCCACCAAACGCCAGCCACCGACCGTCAAGCGGAACACCCCGCAGAAGCGCGAACCAATGGTCTCGTTCGGAGCCTTCTCTGAGCCCATCGAACTGACCACACTCATCGAATATGTCGGGACCTCGCTCAACATCAATATCATCATCAAGGGCGCCCCCACCGGCGAAATCACCTTCCATGCCCCCGTGCGGATTCCCAAAAGCAAACTCATCGACCTACTCGATGCAATGCTCGAGCAATATTCATTCACAATCTCCCACGAACAAATCTCCGGCTTCTGGATCGTCCAGCCCATCTCCGACATCCGCCCAACCCTAGGCTCGCAGCGCGCAAGCACCCAAATCATCCCAACGCCCAACATCAAGCCTTCGCTCATCAAGCCCGCCCTCGACGCGGCTCTGTCCGGAAACAGCACTGGCAAAGCAAGCGGAAACTCCATCCAGCCTGTCGACGAACTCGGCGTACTCATCATCAATGCTCCGCCACGAGATATTCAACGGATCAAAGAACTCGTTGCCCAACTCATCCAAATTGATGATGACCAGCGGTACATCCGTTTCGAGCTTTTGCATCTGGCGGCCCCGGTCGCCCTTGAGCGAGCCATCGGACTCACAGGCGGAAACGCATCAGGCAACCAGCGTCTAACTACCAGCCCCGGGGGCGGGAAACCAAGCATCGGAATATCCTCAGCATCACTCTCCAACATGGCCGACCGCATGACCGTTGACCCACAAGGAAACGCGCTGATCTTCAAAGGCACAGATTCTGAAATCACGCGGGTCCAAGAAGTCCTCGATGTCATCGATGTCCCCAACACACTCAAACCCAAAAGCTACTTCGCCGGATCATCGGCCGCGCAAATCGCCGACATCGCCCGCAACCGCGGGCTCGGCGAAGTCATCTCCATTGATGATCAACAACGAAACACCTTCGGCCAAACCAACATCCGAATCAATCCCAATAACGCCTTCCAGTCGCAACAATCCTCAACCACAACCGGAGGCCCCGTAATGGTCGTAGATGCCAAACGCGGCAACATCATCTACTACGGCACACCCGCACAACAACAACAACTCACCGACCTACTCGAAGAACTCGGCACCAAGGACGAACGCATCGTCATCAAAGATTATGTACTCAGCCACTCAGACGCAGAAATCGTCGCCGAACTCATGACCGCCATCATCACCGGAGAACAACGCACAGGAGACTCCGACTTCCTCCCAGGTTCCTCTGGCGGCGGACGAGGATCATCATCAGCAGAGTTCTCACGAATCTTCGGCGGCAGCGCCGGATCAGAAGTCTCCGCAGCGTTTGATCCAAATATCGTTTCAGTCATCGCTGACCCAGACAACAACCAAGTATTCATCACCGCTCCGATCAAACAACAAGACGAACTCGCCAAGCTTGTCGCCCGGCTCGATCGCCGCAAGGCGCAGGTCTTCTTGCAAGCGATGATTGTTTCGGTATCCGACACCGAAAACTTCACGCTCGCCTTTGAATCTCAGATTAACGCCGGGCAGTTCGGGGTCAATACCGGCAGCACGCTCTCTGGACTCGCCGACGCCGCGACCTTCGGCGACCTCCGTTCGGTCAGCCCCGGTCTTGCAGGGCTAACCGCAGCCGTCATCATGACCAACCAAATCCCCATCATCATCAACGCCAATCAAACAAACTCGGATGTCCGCATCCTCTCAACTCCACAGCTCCTGGTCAACGATAACCAAGAAGCCACAATCGTTTCACTCTCAGAACAACCCTTCCAACAAATCACACCAAGCAACAGCGGCACCGTCGCTTCCTTCGGCGGATTCGAAGAAGCGGGCACCACGCTCCGTGTGACACCCTCAATCTCCGACGGCGGATTCCTCAGGCTCGACTACTTCGTAGAACTCTCCAACTTCACCGCCGCTTCGGGAACCGACGGCTCGCCACCCCCACGCGACCGCAACACCGTCGAAGGCACCGCAACAATCCCATCAGACGCGACCATCGTCATCGGCGGAATCACGGTTGACAATGTACGCGACACCGTCATCAAAGTCCCGCTGCTAGGCGACATTCCAATTATCGGCGAGCTGTTCAAGAACACAAGCAAAATCAACACCAAGTCCAAGCTCTATGTATTCCTGACCCCCAAAATCATGACCGATCCAAACTTCATGGACCTCAAGCTGATGTCCCAAGGCCCATATGCACAAATGGAAATGGACCCACGCGTCCCGGACCTCCAAAGCGTGTCGATCAACGCATCAAGCGTAATCAATACTTATCCAAACGAGAACCCGTTTGAAATGGATCGCTCACCACTGCCGAGTTCACCAGAACCCACCGGCGATGCCCCAACACTCTCACCCGTACTCATCGATCCAAACACAGTCGGGACAAATACAGCCAGACCAAGCACGACCGGCAACTCCAACGGAAACATGGATTAACCGATGGGCAAATCAAACGGACTGATCAAACGAAGCAAGCTCGGAGCCTCAGGGCTCGCCCGCCCGCAAGACGCCGCCCCCGTCGTCGTTGACGCATGGGACGACGCCGCCCGCGCGCTGGGCCTGCTCAAACTCAGTGGCGATCAGCTCAAAGTCTTCGCCTCCATCGACGGCTCCGACGACGAACCCTGGGATGTAATGCTCCAGTCACTCGCCCTCGATGAATCCAGCGCCCTCAAACTCCTCTCAGAACGAACCGGACTCCCCTACGAGCAGGACCCCAAACTCTCAGAATCCGCAAGCCGGTTCTACGAACTCATCGACCCAATCAAAGCACGCAGCGTGCAGGTCGCGTGCATCAAACGCGACGGCCCAGTCTTCATCATCGCCACCTCACGCCCAATGCAACCCAGCGTGTTCACGATGCTCGAAGACGAACTCGACGCACCAATCCGCATGGTGCTCTCGCCTCGCGCTGCGGTCGCCAACCTCATCAATCGCGGCTACGAACAACGAGGCGACCTCGTCACCGAAATCGTCGAAGACATACCACTCGACCAATCCGCAATCGAATCCGCCGCCGGCTCCATCGGAAAAACCACAGACCTCCTAGCCCAAGCACGACAAACACCCGTCATCCGCCTGGTCAACATGATCCTCTTTGAAGCACTCCGAAGAGGCGCATCAGATGTCCATGTCCACCCGATGGAAGAACGACTCGCCATCCGCTTCCGCATCGACGGCATGCTCGTCGACGCATTCTCCCCACCACTCACACTTGCCCCCGCAATCTCCTCTCGCCTCAAAGTCATGACCGAACTCGACATCGCCAACCGACACGCCCCACAAGACGGCCAAACCACCGTCCGCATCGGCTCCAAAAAAATCGACATCCGCCTCTCAGTCATCCCCACAATCTACGGCGAACGCATCGTCCTCCGCCTACTCGATCAATCAAACCAAGAACTCGATCTCGATGCAGTCGGCATGGCCAAAGGAATGCAAACACGACTCATGGATTGCGTAGAAAGACCCAACGGCATCCTCCTCGTCACAGGCCCCACCGGCTCAGGTAAAACCACCACACTCTACGCAGCCCTTAGCCGCATCGACCGAAACTCACGCAATGTCATGACCATCGAAGACCCCGTCGAATACCGCATCGACGGCATCTCACAAATGCAAGTCAATGTCAAACGACAAGTCACCTTCGCCACAGGACTCCGCTCACTCCTCCGCCAAGACCCCGATGTGATCCTCGTCGGCGAAATCCGAGACCCCGAAACCGCACAACTCGCAATCCAAGCATCACTCACAGGCCACTTCGTCCTGGCAACCCTCCACACCAACGATGCGCCAAGCGCAATCCCAAGACTCCTCGACATCGGCGTCGAACCCTACCTCGTCACCAGTTCACTCCTGGGCGTCCTCGCCCAACGCCTCATGCGCCGCCTCTGCCCAACTTGCAACGGCTCAGGACGCCACGAAAACGAAGACTGCCAAACATGCTTCGGCACCGGCTACAAAGGCCGGCTGGCCGCCCATGAACTCATGCTCATGAACGACACCCTCCGCAAACTCACCTCCCAAAGAGCCGACGGCGTGACACTCTTCGAAGCCGCCGTCGAATCCGGCTTCGAACCCATGAAAATCGACGCAATGCGAAAGGTCAAACAAGGTTTAACCGACGAAGCAGAAGTCTTCCGCGTCCTGCACTAAGCCATAAATCACACATCTCAAATTTAACTCCGAAAAAAACAGCTCAATAAAAACATATTCGCAAAAAACATGCCCCCGCCTGTGGGAGCAGGCAGGGGCAATGAGGAGCACGGCATCAAGCCCGTCAATGACGAACGACGCCGCGCGAGAGAGCAAATCAATCACACGGGTACACACCACGATGGATACCCTCCATCGACCCACCCAGCATCTCTGTGCCACCATTGCACAACCAAAATGACCCCGTTTCACACTCCAAGCAACTTTTGCGTGTATGTTCGCATCGCGTTTGTATAAATGTCCTGCCTGACAAGACTAAGCAATGACCGTATCAGGATCACCACCAGGCATATCCAGCGGCAGCGTTCGAGCAACATCAAGAAACGCGTCGTAGTTGCCCCGCGTCTCGATGACGCTGTCGCCTCCAAACTTATCCATAAACGCCGCCGCGACTTCAAAAGCCACCACATTTTCCATCACAACACTCGCCGCCGACACCGCACAAATATCACTCCGCTCATACTGCGATTCCTCAGGCTTCTTCGTGTTGAGATCAACACTCGGCAGCCCCTTGAGCAGCGTCGCAATCGGCTTCATCGTCCCCGTCACAACAATCGGCTGCCCGTTGGTCATCCCGCCCTCTAAACCACCAGCGTTATTCGACGAACGCACAAACCCAAGTGAAGGCGCATTGATCTTCGATGAATCAAACCCAATCGGATCATGCAACTGTGAACCCAAACGCTTTGAACATTGAGCACCAAGCCCAATCCCCACAGCTTTGAACGCTTGAATCCCCATCACCGCCCCAGCGATCCGCGAGTCCAATTTTTCATACCAGTTCATCGACGACCCGATCCCAAGCGGACAGTTAAACACATGGCACTCCACATCACCCCCAACGGTATCCTTGTCAGATTTGGTCTGGCGAATAATGCTACATTGTTGCTCGGTTGCTACCGCATCGAGCGTATAGGTCGCTGATTCATCACGCGCAACGATCAACTCACCGAGTCGATCATACGAAACCTCCACCTCAGTCTCCGCATCAAGAACCGAACGAACAAACCCAAACACATCGACATCGAACATCTGCTTGAGCATCAATCGTCCAATGCAACACGCCGCCACACGGGCCGCCGTCTCCCGCGCGCTGGCTCGCTCAAGTGTTTCTCGACAATCAGTCGTCAGCCATTTGATCGACCCCGCAAGATCCGCATGCCCTGGCCTAGGACGGTAAACCGGAGGCGTTGCCTTTAGATCATCAAGCCGTGAATCCCGATTCTTGATGAGCATCGTGATCGGTGCTCCAATGGACTTGCCAAGCCGGACCCCCGTGAGGATCTCGACGGTATCGGTTTCGAGTTTTTGTCGTCCCCCGCGTCCATAGCCCCCTTGCCGGCGCGCGAGTTCCCGATTGATGATCTCGGTATCAATCTCGACCCCCGCCGGAACCCCAAGAACAGTGGCAACAAGGGACGGCCCATGAGATTCGCCGGCGGTCTGGTATGAAAGTCTTTGTGCATGCTGGGTCATCTGATCATCCGATCGGCTTCTTGGAGGCGTGGGTTGATGCTATTTAATGAACAACGAGAGGATGTTGGAGTATTGGTCGGTCCATATACGAACCTCTGTTTCAGAGTACACCATTTTCTCCATCCCGTTTTCAAACAATGCCTGAGAAGTTTGAGCATCTTTGGTCAATGCCATCCAATTTGAGGGTCTCCAATATTGTCTCCGGTCTTTATCGATCTCCGATGTGATCTGATTTTTGTAGAATACGGTCGCTTGATATTCAGACCCAAGCTCAAAGACAAGCGGTTTCAGGTCCAGATGCCGATTAGAAATATGAAGCAGTATGACCCCATCGTTTGTGAGCCGATCAAAATACAGCCCGATCGCCTCGTAGGTCAGCAGGTGTACCGGGATCGAATCGGAACTGAATGCATCAATCACCAGCAAGTCATAGAGCGGCTCATTGATGCGGAGTTCGTCTTCGAGCAGCAGCCGCCCATCACCAAGAACCACATCAACGCGTCCCTTGGCGTTACTCAGATAACTAAAGTTCTCAGGGTCCTCGGCGATCTTGGCAACACCGGGATCAATCTCAAAGAATCGCATGGTATCCTCAGGACGATTATACGCTGAAATCGCGCCGGTCCCAAGCCCCACAACTCCCATCCGCATCCCCTCTGGGCGAAGTTCTTTCATTGTGTCGATCACCATCGCGCAGGGGCTCTCAGGATGATAATACCCGAGCGGCATCCCTTTGTATTCTCGATCATTTGACTCGATGCCATGGTCGGTTGTTCCGTGGAGCAGGCTACGGATCCGAACGGGTTGCTCTAGGAAAGGATCATAAAAAGCCTTATCAACAACACTGAGTATCCCATAGAAAGTCCGCTCGCGGTACTGAATCATGGGGTTGGTCAGATCATCGTACGCCGCCATACTCAGCGGCACGGCAAGCACAAGCATGCACGCCAACCCATCATTCCAAGCAAGATAAACCATCAGCGCGGGAACAAAGATCATCAGAGCGAATCGAAAAGTAAAAACATTGGCCAGCCCGACACCGATCAAGTCCAGAATATCGCTGGCAAAGAATCCCATGAAAAACATGTACGCCAAGCTCAAAGCCGGCAGCCCGAACCGAACCAACATCGCCTTCCGTTTGAGTTTGGCATCGGTGATCTCCCGGATCCGCCGCCAAGGAAGCAACGCCACCGCACACACCAGCACGATCTGATATTCAAGAGTGGTTTCAAAGACCAGCGGCGCCACGATGCCATTAAATAACCCGCCCAGTGCGCCGCCAACTGACATCAAAAGATAAAACTCGGTCAGGTGTTTGGCACCGGGACGATCGCCCGAAAGCATCCCATGCCCCATCAGCCCAACAACCCCGAGTATCAAAAGCTGAATAGCAACAAGTGCCTTGATCGGCGCATAGGCCTGGGCATCAGAAGCGAGCACCAAAATAGTCGCCCCAATGATCGCAATCACCATCGGACGGCGGATCGATTCAACCAACTTCTGAGCATCAACCGCAAAGGCCACAATCATCGTAATCAAATACACCGCCAGCGGCAGCACCCACAACAACGGGAACGAAGCAATGTCCATCGAAATATGACTCGTCACCCCCAACAGCATCGACGAAGGAACAAACGCATAAAACACCCATCGCAACCGCCGCCGCCAATCAATCCGACGGTCAGGCTTGCCCGATGCACCCGCACCTTGAGGCGGGGCAAGCACATCGCCAGGTGGCGCGTGGGGGTCTTGGTGGTGACCCTTGCGGGTCATCAAAATAGCCCCAGCACTAAGCACAATAAACACACCAAACCCGCCGAGCCACACCGTCCGCTGCGTATCAAGACCCAGCATCGGCTCAATCACAAACGGATACGCCAGCAACCCAATCAGACTCCCCGCATTACTGGCAGCATACAAAAAATACGGATCGTGCGAACGACCATGACCCGTCCGAGCAAACCAACCCTGAACCAAAGGCCCCGCGCTCGAAATCATAAAGAACGGCAACCCCGACACCAACGCCAACTGCAAAATCAACCAAGGCACCGGAAACACCGACGCCTCGGCAGGAGCCACCGGCGTATCAAACATATACCCCGCAACCAACGCAACAATCAGCATCGCAACATGCCCAAAGAGCTGCACCCGCCGCGGCACTCGATTCATCACAAAATGCGCGTACAAATATCCAAGCAGCAACACCGTCTGATAGAACAACATGCAGGTCGTCCACACCGAAGAACTCCCACCAAAAACTGGCAACAGCGTCTTGGCAACCATCGGTTGCATCGAAAACAACAGCATCGCCGAGAGAAACACAGTAGCTATATAGTAAAGAACCATTCAAACTCCCAGCATTCACAATCAAGCCCGCCGTTGCCGCTATACAATAGCACAAAAAGCACTCCCCCGAACGGATCCTCTCCCATGAAACCCAACGATGATGTCTGCCTCTGCTTCCATGTCCCGCTTGTCAAGATTCGGACCTACCTCGCAAGGGAAGACCCCAAGGTCGCCTCGCTCATCTCAGAGTGCCTCGGCGCCGGCACCGGCTGCGGCTGGTGCGTCCCCTACCTCAAAAACCTCCACGCCCAGCACAAAGCCCACCAAACCCCCACCATCGAAGGCTCCTTCCAAGACTACACCCAAGGCCGGCTGGCATTCAAAATATCCGGCGAACGAGAAGACCCAGCCCAATAAAAAACCAGGCACAAGGCCCGGTCATTCAATACATACAATAAGTACAGCCAGTAAATACAATCCGTCTCGCTTACTCGTCGTCTTCAATGATCCGCAACGACAAACCAAAGTTCGTCAGCTTCTCATGAATCTCAACAAGCGAGGTCGAACCAAAGTTCTTCACACCCATAAGCTCGGCCTCAGTGTGCGAACACAAATCACCAATACTCTGAATATTGAGCATCTGCAACGCCTTGCGGGCACGCACAGTAAGCTGAAGCTCAGAAACCGGCTTACCAAGCAACTGCTCCTTACCAGAACCCTTGAGCTTCTCAAGAATCTGACGGCGAGCAACCCGGTGAGCATCCTCATGACCCTGCCCAAGCTTCAAACCCTTAATACTCAGCATCCGCTTGATCTCATCAAGTGACGACTCGCCGAAGTTCTTATAGCTCATAAGCTCAGACTCATTGATCCGAATCAAATCACCAAGCGAACGGATGTTCATCTTTTTAAGGCAAGTACGAGCCCGAACAGTCAGCTCAAAGTCAGTCACAGGCGTATCAAGCAAAGCACGACGCTTCATCACATCACGCTCGTTCTCTTCCTCAACCATCATCCCCTTCGACGCAAGCACATCAGTCATAAACAGACGAGCGCGTGCATGGTTAGGATTCGTATCAAGGATCTGACGCAAACAACGCTCAGCGCGAACATAGTCGCCCTGATCTTCATACAGAACCGAAAGGTTCATCAGTGCGTTGATCGGAGCAGGTGAATGCTCGCAAACACGCTCATAAAGCGCAAGCGCCTCGTCCTCATCGCCCGAAAGATCAAGCTGGTACGCGAGCTGGAACGCAATGTCCAAACTCTGCGGATCGGCGGCCAGCGCCGAACGCATCGTGCTGATGCCCCCAATACGCTGTCCATCATTGAACATCGCTTTGGCTTTCTCAAAAAGATCAAGGGCGGTCTGAGCATCGGCAGCAGCGGCCGAAGCCCCGACAACCATGTCCATGGGATCGTTGGTCATGTGTTCTCCAAGTCAATCTAGTCATAAATGCCCGAAATCTCCTTCAGGCGGTCATAAGTCTAGGCCCCCAACCACCCAAACGCAAGTCCACTACAGCCAACGCATTAGCCGCTTGTCAGGGTCGGATCGGGCAAAATGTCATCAAACGGGTCCAGATCAGGCTCAGCATCCGGGTCAACCAGCGTCATCGTCTTCCACTTTCCGCCCCAAAAACGAAATCCCAACGCAATCCCCAACCCAATAATATACAACGAAGCACCAATCCAAGGCCCAATCGAACCCCACTCAGGCATCACCACAATCAACAACCAACCAACCCCAGGTATACACACCCACGACAAAATAATCGTCACCACCCCAGGCCACACCGTATCACCAGCACCACGCAACGCACCCGTCAAAGTAATCGCCACCGCATCAAAAACCTGAAACACCGCCGCCGCAATCATAATCTTCACACCAATCTCAATAAGCCGGGCCCGCTCCTCAACAGATGTCCCCTCATTAATAAACACCGCAATCAACGGCTCACGAAACACCACAAAACACAACGCGCACAACCCCATATACCCAAGCGTAATCTTGAGCGCAAGCATCGTCCGCGCAAGTGCAATATCAGGCCGGCCTCTCCCCATCGCCTTGCCCACCATCGCCTGGGCCGCTATCGAAATCCCAACGGCAGGCATAAAGCTCAAGTGCATGTACTGCAGCGCAATCCAGCCAACCGTGTTATGAAGCACCGGATCATCACCCACAGCCTCGCCCCCACGCGGAATCAGCCAAACCAACAGGATCGTCCAGCACACCATCTCATTGGCAAACATAAACCCCGGCGCAGCCCCAACCTTGAACAAGTCTTTGAGACACTTGGCACTCGCCCTCCACGCCTTGCGCGTCCCGAAAAGCCTCGCGTACTTAGGGCTTATAAACAGCAAGAACGGCACCACAAACTCCACAGCACTCCCCATCAGCGTACCAATAGCCGCCCCCGTGATCCCCATCGCTTCAATCCCAAGTGACGAAGCCAACAACGCAATCGGTTCACTAATCGGCCCAATCACATAACTCCCAAGCCACCCCTCAGGCACCGGCATCCCAGCATCACCAAAAATCAACAACAGATTCACCAGCAGATTCGTAATGTTCCCCAGCACCGCAGAAATCAAGACCACACTGGCCCGGTGCATGCCATAAAAATAGTGGTGCAGTGTTCGGGCACCGATGACAAACACTCCGCCCAGCAAAACAACCTGCGCGTACTCAGTGCTGAGCCCCGCAAGTTGTGGATCATCCCCAAACATCCAAGACTGCGAAAACAACCCCGGAATCATCCAGTACATCGGCACCATCAAAACAACAAAATACAACAACCCCACCCACAACCCATTCCACGCATACGCCGCCCCACGCTCGGCCTTCTTAGCACCAAGGTTCTGAGACACAAACGAGTTGATCACCCCATTCATCCCCAAAACATACGCCATAAACATCCACACAAACATCGACCCGTTAGACTGCGCAGCGATATACACCGGGTCTTCCCCAATATCCTTGACCATAAACTTATCAACAAAAGCCATAATCGTATACGAGGTCATCGTCGCCACCGACGGAATCGCAATCGTCAACATCTCCCGAAGCGCACCAGAATCCTCACCCGTCACCTTCGGCCCAGGGGTCGGTGCAGACGGCGAATCGGCAGACCGATCAACCGAAGTTGGTTCATGAACTTCTGTCAAATCAACACCCATATTCCATCACGACACCCGCTCCCCAACCCGCGACCGGCACAACTTCACCGCCAAATCAATCGCATGCCCCATCGACCCCGCATCAGCAATCCCCTGACCCGCAATATCAAAAGCCGTCCCATGATCAGGCGATGTCCGCACCACATTCCCAAGCCCCAAAGTCACATTCACCGCCAAATCCCGCTCAAGCAACTTGATCGGAATCAACCCCTGATCATGATACATCGCGACGACCAAATCATACTTCCCCTCCATCGCAGGCCGGTAAATCGTATCAGCCGGGAAAGGCCCATCCACATGAATCCCAGTCCCCTTGGCCAAATCAATCGCCGGCTTAATCAACCGACCCTCCTCATCACCCATCAACCCATCCTCCCCCGCATGAGGATTGAGCCCACACACCGCAATCCGAGGCCGCTTAATCCCCAAATCCAAACACGCCTGATGACCAAGATCAATCGCCGTATGCACCTTCCCAATCGTCAGCACATCCCGAATGTCATTGAGCGCAATATGCACCGTCGCCAAAACCACCCGCAACTTGTCCCCCACAAACATCATCGCAAACCGCCGCTCCCCAAGCACCTTGGCAATCAACTCGGTATGCCCAGGATACTTCTTCCCCGCCATCGACCATGCCTTTTTATTGATCGGCCCCGTCACAATCGCGTTGGCCCTCAGCGGATCACCCTCCTCCCGCTTCACATCACCAATCGCCTCCATCACCCAATGAAAGCTCATCGCCCCCGCCACCTCGTCGGCCTTGCGAACCACCTTCAACTCAACCCCTTCA
>JAESRA010000257.1 GCA_016764895.1 Phycisphaerales bacterium
ACCTCTTAGAAGACCTCCAAAACCCAACCCTCGGCTCCCTCGAACTCTGCCAACTCCACAACCTCACCCTCCCAGAACTCGCCGCCATCCTCGAATCCGAATCCTACCAACAAGCCATCGAGTGCATCGAACGCATCAACACCGCCAGAGAAAAAATCCTCACCCCCGAATCCAAAACCCTCGCCAAAGCCCGCCTCACCGATCTCCTAAAAACCTACCCCGAAACCGACCTCCAAAGAGAAACCCAACGCAAAGCCGCCACCACCCTTCTCAATTCTTATCTTCCTCCCTCTCCCATGTTGGGGGGTCTGATGGGAGAGGGCCGGGGTGAGGGCTTCCCGACTTCTCCACATCTTCCTCCCCCTCCTCCGCCTTCCTCTTCTCTTCCCTCTTCCCCCAAAACCAAAAAAACGGGCGGCCCAAAAGAGCCGCCCGTCAAATCACAAATCAATCAACCAGCTTACGGACAGCCAGCCGAGAACTCAGACAAGAACGCCGAAATATCAAAGAAGTCCAACACACCATCATCGCTAAAGTCAGCAGCAAGATCGCCTGCTGAGAAGAGCGAAAGGAACGCCGAAATATCAAAGAAGTCCAGCGTACCGTCGCCATTGAGGTCTGCTGGGCACGAGTCATCAACACAAGCGAACTGCTCGAGTTTCACCGCGTCAATACCAGCTTCGATCACCGAACCGCTCCCAAGATCAGAAGCAGTGAATCGGATCTGGAACTGGTTGTTCGTGGTGAACCCGGCAATGTTGCTCAGCGAGAACTGTTTGGATATCCAGCCGCCCGAAACTTCCGAACCGGTAGGCCCGACGGTTTCTAGGTTGACCCAACTTGCACCGGCGTCATCGGAAACCTGCACAGAGAAGGTATCTGCAAACGGAGCGGCACCAAACGAGTTGTTGTACCAACGAGAATAACTGATGAGCGTCGCGTCTCCTGAGGCATCCATCACAGGCGAAGTCAGTATTGTGGAACCACCGTCAACATCGTTGTTGTCGTCTGGTGCACCGTTACCCGTGAGGTAGCAGACACCCGAACCATCGAAGTCATTGGCAGGATCGGCACGCTGACCAGCACCGGTCGGTACCGCGCGTTCCCAGCGACCAGCGGCCGCATTGGCCGGCCCACCCGAAACTGTCCAACCGGTGTCGGTTTGGAAGTTATCTTCAAAGGAAAGGGTCGGGGTTCCGACTGCGGAGATTGCTGAGAATGTCCCGTCAAACGGCGCGCCGGTGGGGGCGAGTTGTGTTTCGCCTCCGAGGGTTTGGGAGGTGATGTAGTAGGAGAGTTCTGATCCACAGGTTGACGCTGGGAATGTTGCTTGGAACTCGGTTGCGGAGTTTTGGGTCATTGGGAATGGGAAGAATCCTGCTCCTGAGTCGACCATGAGGACTGGCGACGAGGGATCAACCGATGCTGAGATCGGCTCAAAATCAACGAGCATTGTTGTGCCGCCGCTTGGACTGACGAGGTCTGGTTGGTCTCCTGGGAAGGAGATGTCGATCAGGCTGAGGGCTGGGGCGTCCATGTTGTGGGCACCAAAGCCGATGGCGATCTGGGCGTAGTGTGGGGTGCCGTTGCCGATGTTGGCATCGTCATCGTCGAGGGTGAGCCAGTCGATGGTGATTTGGGGGGTGATGAGATCGCCGGAGTGGACGAGGATGGAGTTGACGGCGAGGAAGTTGAGGACTTCGGTGTAGTTTGATACGCCGGAGGCGACCAGGGCTTCTCTTGTGTCCCAGACGCTGCCTGAGATGAGCTGGCCACAGTCGTGGATGCTGCCTGAACATGGGTATTGGTGGTTGTTGTTGGCGTTGCGGAGCGAGCCGCCACAGGAGCCGAAGAATCCGAGTCCTAGGCGTGGGTCATCGAGGATGATGGTGCTCATGACATCGCCCATGCCTTCGCCGTACTGGCCTTGTCCTGAGCCGCCGACATTGAC
Organism: Phycisphaerales bacterium; assembly: GCA_016764895.1. GTDB lineage: Bacteria > Planctomycetota > Phycisphaerae > Phycisphaerales > UBA1924 > UBA1924. Next base: position 1,952 of record JAESRA010000257.1, read on the forward strand.
GATGTGGTGCCCGTATTCGTGGTGGACAACCGAGGACCATGCGGTGTTGGGGTTTGATCCGCCTGAGGAGCAGAAGTTGATGGACTGTTCTGCTGGGCTGTACCAGGCGTTGCCTGGGCAGAAGCCGTCGGTGCGGTTGACGGTGACATCCATGCGGAACTGTGTGCCTGGATAGGCTGGGTTTGCGGCGATGACATAGTCGCGGACGATATTGGATTCAAGATAGGCGTTGACTTGTGCGCGGTTTGCTTCTGTGGCGTTTGCCGAGTTGAATTGCAGATCGCCTGGTCCTGGAGGGGTGACTGTGTCGGATGTGGTTTCGACTGAACCGACGAAGTCGATGACTCTGAACCATTGTCCGGTGAGGGTTGAGCTGATATTGACTGGGGTGGTTCCTGGGTTGGAGAGTGTGTAGTTTCCGTCGGCATCGGTTTGTGTGGAGCCTGATGGTCCGGTGACGGTGAGGTGTGGGAGTGGTTGTGAGATTTCGTCTTCGCAGAAGTCGGCGCCTGGTCCTTGTGATGCGACGCCTGAGACATTTCCTGAGATGTCCAGGACATGGATGAGGCTTTCGGTGAAGAGGACTTGTCCGGTTGCTGCGTTGGTGATGACGAGGTATTTTTCGAAGCCGTTGATTTCAACTGTTGACATGTCTGCTAGGACTGGTGTGTGTGGGGCGTTTTCAATACCTGCGTAGATGACGCGTTCGGAGGAATCGAGGATTATGTCTAGGTTGAAGTGTGCTTGAGCATTTTCGACGATGCGGGCGTGGTTGATGTTTTGTCGTTGGAGTTGTGGATCGAGTTCAAAGCCGCCGAGGTTGCGGAGTTCTGAGGAGGCAAGGACGAGGGGGTTGTTTGCTTCGTTTCTGGTGAGGAGGACGAGTTTGGAGCGGAAGACGGGGACGCCGTCGACGATTTGCTTGTAGTAGTGTCCGGTGAATTTGTAGTCGTCGAACTCTGGGAGGTAGCCGATTTGTTGTGTGTGGCGTCCGTCGTCGAATGGTCCTTCTGCGACGAGATGGTTTGCCGGTACGCCCCACATGCTGAGGTTTTGGTTGAGGAAGCGTGTGGTGGAGATTTTGGATGTTTGTCCGTGGCTGAAAGCTTTGCCGAAGACGCGGCCGATGGAGCCGTTGTCTCGCATGTAGAGGTTTGAGCTTTGGTTGAGTGCTCTGAAGTTTGCGATGGACTGTGTGACGGAGATTGGTGTGATCTGTCCTGCTGATGCGGCGAGTTGCTCGCTTGATGTGGGTGTTGTTGAGGCCGGCGTGGCTGCGAATGCGGCGCACGCGAGGCTCAAGGAGAGGATGGACATGCCTTTGATACTCATTTTGCTTTGTCTTTCTGATTGCCAGAAGCCTGGGCGTGGTCAGAGCGGTGTGCCAATCGTTTTCACTCAGGGTTGTGTGCGGCCTTTGGGTGATGGATTGGTTGCTTGATTTTTGCCGTCGACTTGAGGGACCGTGAATTGGGTCTTTGGAACTTCGGTACAAAATAGAACGCTACCCCTACGAGACGATCCTTTGTACAGGATATGGGTGTTGGAGTCAAGGGGGAAAGCCCGTTGTTTGGGCGTTTTAAGGCGTATTGGGCTATTTTTTTTATTTGATCGGGTACATTGGTGGTGGGGCGGGGCCGGATGGGGGG
>JAESRA010000028.1 GCA_016764895.1 Phycisphaerales bacterium
GGTGAGGCAGCGGCGGAGGACTTCGAGGAGGGATTCGAGGTCGCGTTGGGCGTTTGGGCGGTCGACGACGGCGAAACAGCCGGCGCGGAGGGCGGCGTTGAGCTCGCGGGTGTCGTCGCGGTCGGTGCGGTTTCGTTTGATGACGACGATTGGAGGGGGTGATGCGAGGCGGGTGAGGAGGTTGAGAAGGCGTGGGCCTGATTCTTCGGATTGGCCTGGGCTGGAGTCCAGTGGGAGGGCGAGGTCGACGATGGCGATGTGGATGGGGTTGGTGTCTATGACATGCTGTGCGGCGTCGGCGGAGTGGGCGATGTGGGACTGGATGCCCATGGGTTCGAGCATTCTTGGGAGGCGGTCGACCCAGGGGTCTGGTTGCCAGCCGGCTCTGGAGAGGAGAAGGTTGAGGCGGCCGCCTGGAGTACCCTTTGGGGTCGTGAGGTCGGGATGGGTGTGATCGCGCACCATAGTGATGGGAAGTATGGCAAAGGGCGTGCCGGTTCGCTTGGGGGTTATATCAAGATTTTAGAGGATTTTGAGCAACGGGCGATTGACAGCTGTGAATAAACAGGAAGTAGAATGCCAAATTGGCAGAAAATCCAATCGACTACTTGCTCAATATTGCCGATAATCTGTTGGCATCTGTTCCCACATTGACCTGCCCCCATATTCTGTACCACTCCCTATGCTAGGGCAGTGGCGTGGGGTTGTCCCGTCAGAGGGCTGCGGAGCGTAGCCAAGCAGGCCTCTGATGGGACAATGACCACTCGGATGATCCGGGTTTCGGGCGCTGGAGGCCGATACCCCAGCGATGAATGAGGCCGCACCATGTTGTAGTGAGTCCGCCACCGGTTGATCAAGACCTTGGCTTCACGCAGCGTGTAGAGAATCTTGCCGTTGAGCAGTTCGTCTCGGAGCTTGCCGTTGAAGCTTTCGATGAATCCGTTTTCCCAAGGGCTCCCCGGCTCAATATGCAGCGTTGATACCCCGGCATGGCTCAGCCAGTTTCTGACCGCTTTGGCGGTAAACTCAGCACCGTTGTCCGAGCGGATGTACTTGGGGACACTTCTCGTTGTCATCAGCCATGCCAAACGCTCAAGCACATCGCCGTTGTGGAGATTCCTCGTCACATCAATGGCCAGACACTCTCTCGTATACTCATCGATCACTGTCAGCATGCGAAAGCTCCGACCATCATGTGTCCTGGCTTGCCTGAGATGGACCTCGGCTTCTCTGAGTTTGTTGATGATCTATTCTTCTGAATGCCGTTTCCTGGCCATGACTGCCTGCCTTCCAAATACGCCCACTCTACGAGATCACTCGCATAAAAAATGGATTAGTTATTGGGGGGGGCAGGTCAAGGGCATTGAGCGATCAGTATCAGATCGGCGTCCTGTTCGATGAAACATCGAGTCCATCCATCGCTGAGGTTATCAATGGGGCCTTCTAGTGATCCGCGAAAACTTGATGTGATGCGTACCAACTGTATTGAAGCGGCCAAGACGCTCAACTGGGAGCATGAACAGCGTGGATACTTCTGCGTACTTGGCAAGTTGCTTCCAAACACTCTTGTGCCATAGTACGAACGGATCGAGAGGGATTCGAACCCTCGGTACAGGTTTACCCTGTACACCGGATTAGCAATCCGGCCCCTTCAGCCTCTCGGGCACCGATCCAAGCAACAAGCAAAAACATCTCGCTCGCAGCCAGCAAGCGTAGACCCCAGAGCCCAATTGAACAAGGGATCCAAGCCCTTGATAGGCGAGAATCCCTCGATCGTGGCCGTATCAACCAAGCACCCCGCTACCCACCAGCGGGGTGGCCCAATTCATACGATTTTCTCTATATCAATCGTTCAACACCAAGCAATGGACAAAATTTAGTCCGCACCCTCGTTGTTCCCGCTGTCGGTTTCGAGCATATTGCGGAGGTATTTGTTCTCCCGGCGGGTGGCTTCGAGATCAAACACAAGGTATTTGACGCTCAGGCGGAGGTGATCGAGCGAGTCTTGGAGCTCGGCGACGGTCTTCTTCATGCGATCATGCCGGCCTTGGGTTTCTGCTGCGAGTTTGGCGAGCTTGGGACGCTGGCCCTCTGGGAGTGAATCGATCTGTCCAAGGAGAGTGGCAAGGCGTGATTGGAATTCGTTCTCGGTCATGGTAAATATCCTTTCTTGATTTTGTTGCCAGCAAGCATGCCGACACCAAACCCAGTTGCACACGCCCGGCCAACAACCGCCGAGTTTCCGTGCCAAACTGACGAACGCCAAAAGCGTCCGAAAAAATCCCCTCCTGGGATCCAGACAATCCGTTTTATGTCATCCATGGCGATTCTGAGCCCAGATGCGTCCTTCGCCTCTGGTGGAATCACAGGTCCGGCTGTGCCGGGTGATGCCCAGAATCAACGCGAGCGGTGGAGCCGCTGCAACGCTTGTTGCCCCGCAAGCGGGGCCGAATCCCGAATCTGCACCAACTCAGCGGCTGGCACATCACGGGCTTCACGCACCATCTTACCAAGATGCTTCCAAAGAATCTTCTCAAAGTACCCAAAGAAATCTTCGAGTTCATGCCTGGTGAACTTTGTGAGCGGGTCACTCAGTCCGCTTTGCATTACCGCCCAATCGATCAAAGGGCCGCCAGAGTCGGTAAATCTATACAAACTCAGCGTTGCCTTGAGCCGTTGTCCGGGGCTCGCAAATGGATCACGGGCGGCCTCAGGAATTGTGGTCATGATCTGCTGAACTTCCCGGACCGAGGCCTTGAGGATCGGATTGGCCTGCCCCTGGGACTGGGCAAGGTTGGATTCCTTCTCTGGGACCGTCCCCACCCGATCTCCTGCCGGCTCGATCTTGGCGAAGGCTGTCGATACCGTTTTTCGGCCTGCCCGGTCGAACCGAATGACCAGCCGTTGACAAGGGACGCCCTCGTGATCCTCCATCGAAGAAGTCGAAACAATCCCGACCCCCCATTCTGGTTTGGAGCTGTGAACAACTCGATCACCCATCTGAAATCGCTGAATCTCTGTCGAACCGCTTGCTTTCACAACATATCCTTCATTTGATGCTTTAAATCAGGGTCACTCTCACGAATCACCCAAATGGTTGTCGCCCAACCGCTTGCAAAGGCCTAAACTCTCCCCTGCCACGCGTCACAGGCATGACCTGGCCAATCCCACCCGCAGGATAACCCTACGGCACCCCAAAGGATAGCAGATGATCGAAGCGTTGAAAAGTGAAGAAATCGTTGAGAAAGTTGGCGGCAAGTTCAAACTCTGTGCCCTGATCCAACGCCGACTCGTACAACTCCTCGACGGGGCTCGCCCGCTCATCGCCCGCGATGGACGCACCGACCTTGAACTCGTCATCGAAGAGATCATGCAAGACAAGATCACACTCGAGTATGTCCAGGACCAGGAAACTTCAGGCTCCGATACTCCGGCCCCCGCCGAAGCACTTCTCTAACCGAACCTAGAAAACCCAGCCCAGAACACTTCACCATATGACCGAGCGTCAAAGCCACCCAGATCTCAACTCGGATTTCAAAAATCCAGAGGACTGGCTCAACCCCCAAAAACTCGCAGCGATCTTTGGCCCCCACGCCGACAAAAATGGGGACAACACAGAAGGCGCGAGAATTTTCATCGGTATCGCCGGCGGCATCGCGGTCTACAAAGTCTGCACCGTGGTCTCTCGTCTCGCCCAAGCCGGCGCACAAGTCACCGTCGCAATGACCGAAAGCGCAACACGCTTTGTCTCCCCCCTGACCTTCCAAGCATTGTCGGGCAACCCGGTTTACACCTCGCCTTGGGAACACCTCGAATCTTCCGACCCCCAGCACATCTCGCTGGCCGACCGCTCCGATGCAGTTCTGATCGCTCCATGCACCATGAACTCGCTGGCCAGCATCGTCCATGGCCAAACCGATTCAGTGGTGACACTCATCCTCAGCGCCATCGACCGCAAAACCACTCCAGTCCTCATCGCCCCGGCCATGAACGATTCGATGTGGACCCAGCCTGCCAATCAACGCAATATCAAACTCGCCCAAGATGATGGCAACATCATCGTCGGCCCCGGTAGCGGCTGGCAAGCCTGCCGGCACGACGGGACCGGGCGCATGAGCGAGCCTGAGGATCTGATCCAGGCGTTGGCATTGGCTCTGCACTTATAGGCCATGTCTGACGGCTACGGGTTCTCTTCTCTGGGTGCCCCGATGGCGGGCTTTTTGGGGGGTGCCACCTTCGGGTCTTTGGCCATCGATGTTCTTCGTACCACCAAGACCCGCAGGTGGATAAGAATCCACCAACGGGGCACCCTTCAGTGCCATCAGTCACGGCCTAACCCCAGAGTTTATTTGAGTATTCTTTGAGAGTGATGACCCGCCAACGATGTTGGCTGTGGTTCTGCATCGGCCTACACTCTCCGACTAGCCGTGACTCAACCTTTATATTGAGTCTCACCGAGTATTGGAGCGGTGGCAGAGCGGTTGAATGCGCTGGATTCGAAATCCAGTATGGCCTTTTGGTCATCGGGGGTTCGAATCCCCCCTGCTCCGTTAAATAAGCCCTTGCAATCGCAAGGGCTTATTTTATAGGGGTTTGCGATTCACACTCAGAAGCGATTCGTTCAATTGGCCTAGATCTGGCCTAGATTTGGACATGCCGATCCCTCGCAGCACCCCATCTGGGTTTGCATGCCTTCAAGTTTGATGATGATCAGCCTTCGTTTTCGAGTTTCTTCCATACCTTCATGACGGCTACGCGGAGCGAGCCGGGCCTCGCAGGGCTGAAGCGGGCTCTCTCGTGAAGTACAAGCCCCTCGTGCTTCATGAAGCGGAGCGCGGTACGGACATGGTAATCGGCTATGCGTTCGCCCATGGCAAATTTGATCGCTTCGAACAGATCGATGAACTTGGATTGTTTGAGCTTGGAGAGCTCTACAGCCGTGGCTTCGACGATTGGTTTGGGGCACCGGAAGGGCTCGGCGTCAGTGCTGCGGTATTCGGCGAGCACGGAACCATCTGAGTTGCGTTCGATGCGGTAGCCCTCGACGGTGTGGGCTTGCTTTGGGCCGCGTTGGCGGCGGCTGGGGTGGGAATCGGCATCAAAGATGGCTGTGTGCTCAAGTGAGTTGAGTGCGGTCATGGCCTTGGCGATGTGAGGGGCAAGCTTGGGTTCCTCAGTAAGCATCAAGGTCAGTTCATCGCGGATGATCTCGATCTGCCGGTGGGCATGATGGGGGGTGTTTGCAGGCATGTGACAGTATATCACGGAAAACACACGGAATATTCTTGTAAACACTGAGGCGATGTTGACTGGGACGGTATTTATGGGTAATGTTTCGTAGAGTTCTTGTAAATGACAACTCAAGCCGATAGGAATCGCATCATGCACACTTCATTTCAGTACAGAATCGCCGTATATCACCTGAAACTCTGGAAAATCGCAAAGCAGATTGGGTGGGCTCACGAGCGAGTTGTTGTGGTCCAAGTTCCCTCGGCCCCAGTGGTAATTATGGGCTCGGGTGGTTCAAACCGCACCATTGGGTTGGATATTTCGCTTCAGGAAGCGCGGACGATGGCCGTCGAGTACAAACTTCCACCGATCATCACGCTTGAGGAAGCGGCCCTTATCGCACGGCGGTCAATCTACACCATCAAACGGCTTGTGACTGAGGGGCGGTTCAAGAAGAGCGCCAAGCCCGGAAAACCATTGCTGTTCCATCGGGATAGATTTATTCAGGAAGTGCTCAAAGACCATTGACGCTTGCAAACCGATCCATTGTGGAAGGGACTGTGAATCCGGTGATCTACATCGGTCACAAGGAATACCGCGTCAAGGGTGCTTTGAAGCGGACGAAGTCGTACTACGCAGAATGGAGTTTGCATAATAAACAGCAGAGGAAGAGTCTTCGTGTCAGCAATAAGGTGGCCGCGATCAACTGCGCTCATGCGCTTCATGACAAGATATGTCTCGGCGAACGGCTCGATGCACCCAAAGAGATCACCATTGACGATCTCATTGAGCAGTATCTGGGCAACTGCACAGCACGATTGTTGGCTCCAAAGACCATTGAGAAGTACACGCTGACCCTCAACAACTTTCGTGTATTTTGCAAGGAGCAGGGGGTTGTGTATGCCGGGCGGGTTGGCGAAGTCGTTTTTTGGAAGTTTGTGCAGACTATGGATTCGTTATCGCTGATTACGAGATACGACCGGATTGTCATTGTTCAGATGTTGTTTAAGTGGGGGTGTGAACATGCTGAACTTATTCAGAGGAATCCACTCCGGAAACTCAAACTCAAGAAGCCCCAGCCGACTCAGCAGCCTTGCTTTACGCCCGAGCAAGCTCGGTGTTTGATTGATACGGCTCAGGGGGATCTGAAGCCGAGGATTGCCTTTCTTGTCTATACGGGTTGTCGATTTGGTGAGATGCGTGATTTGACTTGGGGAGATGTGGATTTCTCCGTTGGCCAGTTTGGGGTGCTCCACATCCGCCATGGGGGTTCAACCGGTGAAACGAAGAACAGAAAATCACGGCGGATACACATTCATGAAGATCTTCTGCCGCTTCTTCAAGGTGTTCGTCGCAGTGGGAATCGTGTGTTCCCAGCCTCGGCGTCGAAGAAACATCCGAAGGGCGATGGGCCGCTCAATGACCGAAGGTTCTTGATGAGTGTCAAGCGGCTGTGTAAACGATGCTCATTTGAAGATCCTACTCAATACAAGACACATACATTTCGGCACGCCTTTGCGTCGCTCCTTGCGAGAGAGAGTGTCTCATACCGGTATGCATTGTCATTGATGGGGCATGGGTCAAGCAAGATTCTTGATTTGTACTACACAATGTATGACAAGGACGCTGAGCGAGCGATTGCAGCGATTCAACTTCCACCGGCGAATGACTCAGCTACTTAAGGTAGTGGGGCCTTGATCTGTTCTGTGGAAGCTTGGTACCATGCTGCTCGGGCACCTTTGAGGAACTCCGCTTTCGTCCCTACGCGGAGAAACCGTGCTTGCTGATGATCTACGAGCCCAAGTATGCTCCAGAAACGCAGTGGGGTGCGGATCGCGTAATCGGGGAGCTCTTGCCGGAGCCGCTTTGAGGCCTTGGCTTTGATGTCCTGAAATCCAACAGGCACCTTACTCTCTGCAAGCACAGCGGCGACGGCTTCATAGGCAGCCTTGGGACATTTGAATGGCCGGGCGTCGCTGTCGCGTCTCTCAGTGAGAGCTGGGCCGCGTGGGGAGTCCTCGATGGTGTAGATGGCGGCTCGCACACGAGCGCGGGGGCCGACGATTCGACGGCGGCGGGCATCCTCGATGGTCTCGATTTCTTTCTGGACGGATGCATCGAGCTGCTTCAACTTGGCGAGTGCTCCGCGTGGTTTGGCCGGAGCGTTCTCGATGAGTGTTCGCAGTTCATCGAGTTGTGATTGCCAATCTGAAGATGCTGATTTTGCTCGTTTCATAGCCCTGATGGTACGCCGGTAATACACGATTGCGTAGATCCATGCGTACCTGAATATCGCTTGTTTTGCCAAGGATCTTTGCGTTTTTGCAAGGATCCTGACAACACCAAATATTTCTCAAACAATTTTGTCGGATCCGGCAGTTTCTTCTTGTCACATCCTTGATTCACCGCTATGTACATACGAATACGCCCTATTTGCTTTACGGCGTACACCAAAGGAGACCGAAGATGACGGCAAATATGGGAACAACCCACACGCACGAACAAATCGACGCAGCATCCGAGTCGCTGCTCGAATGGGCGAAGGCACATCGAAATGTGATTGCGGTCGCTGCGATGTTTGGAGTGGATGACGAATCCAACATTCCGCAGCCCGAAGCAATCGTTAGCGGAGCGTTTGATGAACTCTCTGAAACTGATATCGCGGCACTGCTTGCGGAACTGCATGCGACGGTGCTGATGACACTGGGTCTGATAGCAAAGGAGTCTCAAATGGGCGAGGAAGCATTTCGGCGGTTATTCAAAACGCTGCTCAATCACATGCTCCGAGCGGCAGGCGTGGCGCAGACAGACCAAATCGAATCAGATGCACAAACCACAGACACAAATACTCGAAAGGAAATCAAATGAAAAACACAACACCAAAGTACAAGTTCACGGGCAAAGAGGGCATGAAATCCAAGATTCGGCAGCTTGCCATGAATCTCCAAAGCTCCATCGCAGGATTACCAAGGACGATGGTCTTTGCTGTGTCCGCTCCAGATCCGATGTGCACGCCGGATTGTAAGATGAGCAATCCGCTTGGCGTCAAGATCCTCGGGCTTGATCATCAGATGAACCAAAATGACATCGCACTGTTAATTGGGATTACATATGGATTCTTAGATCAATATGAAGACCAATACACAATGGATTATGGCGAGGAGTTCCGCGAAGCCGTCGATCTCGCACGATCTATTTATGGCCACTCAATCGGGATGTGCTCAGCGGTTGCAAGACCACAAGGCAACTTCGAAGACGCACCCAAATGGAAAGATCAAAACAAATAGAGGAGTTTTCAAATGGTTGATGGAATAGAGAGATGTGAACACACCAAGCCGCAAACGCAGCGCCGGAAAGGACGGCCAACAAAGCGGATCGAGTTCAAAGTCGCGTATCGACCAATAAACTCAAATGAGCAAGAAAATTATGACAAAGCCATTCGTCGATTGACCTCATCAATCGTTCGCAAGCGAATGGAAGAATAAAGGAGGTCGATTATGGAAAATCATGATCAACCAAAGAAACTGCGGGCCGTCCCGCTTATCAGATGCTCGACTATCGCCCAGGCGGATACTTCAATCAATGACCAGCTCAAGAGCATCCGCGCCTATGCCGAGCAGAAGAATATATTTCTGTTGAAGGCTCATGAGATGCCGGGAGTTTCAGGCAGTATCCGGGCCAATATCGAGAAGGCTGTCAATGCGATCATCGAACGCAAAGAGTCTGGCGAACTGATCGATGCGATTATTGTTTATGATCTCAGCCGATTTACAAGATCCGGCCCATACCATTTTGGTAAGCTGATGACCTTTCTCGAAGACGCCGAGATCAAGCTAATTGAAACGGTTGATGATCTTGGCGATTCTGATATGGCTCCGATCTTCCGCGTACTCAAAGCTGAGGCGGCGCATCGGCAAGCGATGTCAAATGCAGATCATTCCGCGCGGGGCTCAAGAACATCTCTTGAAGATGGACGCCGAACATATTGTTCGAGACAACCGTATGGGATTGATCGCCTTTATGTAAATAAAGACGAACGCCCGCTCTATATCATGCGCGATCTTGGGCATGGGATACGCATCAAGATGGATCCGAAATCTCTTGAAGAGTTGCATCGATATCCAAAGGGAACGAAGTTCAAGAAAGACAAACTCGATCGAATCGTATTGATCCCAGGAGCTCCTGAGCAGCAGGCGATCGTCCATCGCATATTCCAAGAATACTTTTTACAGCGACGAGGAGGCCATCTGATCGCCAAGTCCCTCAATGACCAAGGCATCCCGAGCCCGGACGGCGGGCAATGGCATTCCGTTCAAATCCGCGCGATGCTCAGAACGCCTGCTTACCTCGGATATGGCTATGCGAACTTTCGAGCATACGGCATCTTTGTTATGCAGCAGAAATCGAGTCCCAAGCGGCTAAAGAACAATAATGGGAAGTGTCTCAATCAGATTCGACCCATGAAGGAATGGTACCGGGTCGAATGCGAGCGTCTGGTTGAATACCTCCCCGAAGATGTCCGGGGCCTCGCCGCGGCGCATCAGAAAGAGTACTTTGAGCGGTATGTCAACGGGCATGTTCCAAAGTCAGAAAATAATCCTAAGACGATGAGTAACTCCGACCGGAGCAAGAAGTACTTGCTCGCGGGCATCCTCAAGGAGCGGACGACTGGGCGCGACATGAGGGGCAGTACAGCCAATGGTGGGAAATATACTTATTACCGACTCTCGAATGGACGGTCAAAGCCAACGAGCGCCGAAGCGTTTCTCAATAGGACGCTTCCTGTTCCTCCGACTGATAGCTTTGTCCTCGAAGAAATCGAACGCTTGCTCTGCGGCGCTGATGATATTCGCCCCATACTTATCGACGAGATCAAGAACCAAGATCGCGAGCGAGAAGGGACCCAAGACGAAGCGCGTCAGTTGAACAAAGAACTCTCGACCATCAATCGCAAGGTTGAGATGCTTCTTGACCAACTCGGCGGTGACTTTGCAGATCAAGCCAAGAAGAAGATTCAGAAGGCGACTCTCCGGAAACGAGAGGTTGACGATCGCTTGGTTGAGATTGACCTTGGACCTCGGCTGAACGATGCGGACATTGTGAAGATGGCGGATTTGATTCTCTCAGATTTGCAGAACATGCTCGATGGTCTTGCCAAAGACCATGACCCCGCCCTCCGTCAACTCTGCGAAACCTTGATCGATCAAGCAACTGCTGATCTAGAGAAGCGAGAAGTCAAGTTCAACTTTGCGATCCCCGCGTCCATGTTGGTTCAGCGAGATGTTTGTCCGGCGACTATTCAGGGATCCCAGATCATCCCCGGGACAAACAAATGGCAATCGATCCCGATCATCGCTGTAACTCTTGTACTGCCAAGGAAATGCCAAGGCGATTGCTTAGATCCATTTGAACCCAAGGGATGCAGTGATTGCCGTCGTAAACGCAAGGCTGCCTGAGGATCTCGGTTAGTTGATGCAGGATCCTGACGAACTCCAAATAGCCCTCGTTGGCTAAACGGCCAAAGAGGGACTTCAAAATTCAAACTGTTTTCGACGGCTACGCCGTCTCCATGATCGGAGAATCAAATGGCAAAGAATCAAGGACTGACACCTGACGATCGAGTCAAACTCAAAACACTCGACACCTTGTTGGAATCCGATGTCCCACGATCACATACGATTGTGGCTGCACTCATCGTCAAGCATTGGTGTGAGGAGCATAATGTGTTCCAGAGTCAGCTCGTCATGAGAGCTGAGCGATGGCGAAGACAGCACATCGAACTCAATCAACAATGGCGTAAGGGTCAAAAAGGCATATTCAGTGATCTCATGCGGATTCTTGAACTCCCCGACGATATCGAGCCGGGTGTGCGAGCATCAAAGAAGAGACGCACAAAACGGATCACTCAGCCATCACTTCTGCCCAAAGCACCAAGCGGCATGATCACCGACAAGGAAGCCTCTAGCTTCTTGAAAATGCTCGACGAGGATGGGATCAGCGATGTGTTCGATCCTGGCAACTACATCCATGACAACACCGTGTTTCGGCCACCACTGATTTTTCTTGATGGCAAATCAATCTTCTTCGACGACATCTGGCCAATGTACCGCGATGGCAACATTAAACGAAGTTGGGACTCCCAAAATCGTTCACCGGAGATCGCATTGGCTCTGGACTATGTGCTGATGATCATCCACAAAGAGAAGAAGTGGACTTGGCAAGTTGCGGATCGGTATTTGGTTCGACTGCCTTGGGGGCATCCATGGAAGTTGACACATCAAGGCCGACCGGGTTGGGTGGCGTCGCTCCAAATCTTGAGTGAGAACGGGATGATTGAGAAGCACCACGGGCAAACATGGAAACTAAGGAGTGGCGGGTGTCAAATTGTGAGTGGCTTGGTTTGTTCTGCATGGGTCAATTTTTGAATGAGCATTTTCCATTGGATATACTCTCGCCTTGAGGCGATTGTCGCTCGTCCATCCAAACACCGCTCGGCTCCCGGAGAATCCAAATGCCCCAACTCGCTTACTTTGCTCTGCTCATCGCTTTCATTTGTTCCCTTTCTGGATGCGCAACTTCTCAGGCTCAAGCTCCGCGCACAACCTATATGCCTGAGGCAAGCATTCAAGGGCTTGTCGAAGACCGGAGTCAATATCCTGCGTTGTTGTATCGACGACCCGGTGCTCCGAAGATCGGGAGTTATGACCGGTACATTGTCGGTGATGTTCGCATTCGGGTTGCCGATTCTGACATGAACAAGATTCCTTCGAAGGATTTGGAGTACATGGCGGATTACCTGAAAGTCGCCATTCGGCATGAACTTGGCAATGCTGGGTACAATGTGGGCGCGGGGTACGGCAACTCCGCACTGAGGATGGAGTTTGTACTCTCCGGATTCGAAGTGCTTGATGCCGCCGAAGGCTCGGGGACTCAATCAGATGGAAATCGGAGCGATGGGGCATGACTCTCGTCGATGCGTGTGAGCACAATCATCGTGGAAGGCGCGTTCATTGATGCGAAGAAAAATCGGGTTGATGCAGTTGCTGTGAGCAGAACAAAGCCCCAAGGCTTTGAGAATGCTCGGTGGTGGTCTACATGGGAAGATGTAGAAAAATCACTTGATGAATGGGCTGTTGGTATCCGTGAAGCGGTCGATAAAACCAAGTCAAGAAACACATTCCCAAACTAAAAACTACTTCAAGGCTCTTTGGTTTCGGATTGGTCTGGGTCCCATCCGCCGCCGAGAGCTTTATAGAGGCTCACTAAGTTTTGGGATGCAAGCCCTCGTGATTTGGCTTCTCGGATATCCTCTGTGAAAAGATTCTGTTGTGCTGAGAGTACATCTTGGAAATCGACCAAGCCGTCCTTGTAGGCCTGCGTGCCAAGTTGCAGAGTTGTCCGTGCTGCTTGGGCAGACCGGTGCGTCGCGTCGGCTTCTATTCGTTGTTCGATAAATGCCGTCATGGCACTTTCGGTTTCTTCGAGGGCTTTGAGCACGGTGCTTTCATAGATGAGAACCGCTTGTTCGAGCCCGAACTCTTCAAACTTGATCTGGTTCCGAACTTTGCCGCCGTCAAAGATTGACCACTGGAGCGAAGGGCCGAGTGCGAAGCTTCTGTTGGCGGCATCAAAGAGGTTCCCGCCGGTGCCCGCAAACCCGAGATTGCCGTTGAGTGAGAATGAAGGGTAGAGGTCTGCATTGGCGACCCCGACCTTTGCCGATTGTGCGGCGATATTTCTCTCCGCACTGCGTATATCTGGCCGCTGACGGAGTAGTTGGGCTGGGAGTCCGACCGTGATGGTGGCTGGTGGGACGGGGATGGGCTTGGGGTCTCGCAAGTCGACATGAAGCCCTTGCGGGTGTGTACCGACCAGAACCGCAATGGTGTTGATGTTCTGAGCGAGTGCGATCCGCAACGCTGGAACCGACGCCTGCGAGCTTGCGAGCACCTGTTTGGCTTGAGAGATATCAAGCCCAGAGGAGAGCCCGTTGTCAAAGCGAACCTGAGTGAGTTTGAGAATCTCTTCTTGCGATTCGATGTTTTTTTGGGCGGCGTGCAGTTGAGCCTGGAGCGATCGCACACTGAGATACGACTGAGCGACCTGAGCAAAGAGTGCCACCTGAACATCACGGCGGTCTTCTTCGGTGGCTTGATACAACGCATCTTCAGATTCAACTTGGCGTGCGATCTTCCCGAAAATATCGAGGTCCCAGCTCGCTTTGAGACCGATGTTGGTACTCACCTGGCCACTATCGTTGGTCGTCGCGCCTGCCCCAATGGATACCTGAGGCGAACGAGATGCCTGAGCAAGATCAACC
This sequence comes from Phycisphaerales bacterium, assembly GCA_016764895.1. Lineage (GTDB taxonomy): Bacteria > Planctomycetota > Phycisphaerae > Phycisphaerales > UBA1924 > UBA1924. The sequence goes on from JAESRA010000028.1 coordinate 13,550, forward strand.
CGCAGGCGGGCTTGCTGAACACGCGAGACCGCAACCCGAAGATCCCGATTCTCAACTCTTGCTTTCTCGATTAATTCTTCGAGGATTGGGTCATTGAATACTGTCCACCATGTACGAAGGTCTGCCTCACCGACGACAAACGCAGGATCGCCGTACTGCCCATACGAGACCGGCAAGTCCAGATTCTCGTTTGTGGGCTTTGAATAGCCGGGCCAAATTGAACAGCCGGAGAGTGCGAATATTGCTATGGCCGTAATTGCGTAGGTGCAGATGGTTTTCATATCGGCTATGATACGCTCTGGAAACACAGGCCGCGCAGGTTCTGCATAAATAGAAAGAAACCGCCATGATCGCACACTATCGGATATTTTTGCTTGCAGTTATTTTTCTGAGTGGCTGCTCGAAGCAATCCAACGAGTATCAAGCACCGCCTCCTCCTGCGGTCACCGTTGCCCTGCCGGTACAGCGCGATGTTGTTGAGTATGGCGAGTTCTCAGGAACGACAGAGGCCTATCGCACCGTTGAAATCCATGCCCGCGTCCAAGGAATCCTTGAGGGGATTCACTATGGCTCTGGGCTAATGGTTGAGGAGGGAGCGCAGCTCTTCACAATAGATGCCAAGCCGTTTATCGCCGCAAAGAATGCTGCTGAGGCGGATCTCAAACGGTTCGAAGCTGAAGCCCAACTCGCTGAGACGATCGCCATTCGCAATGAGCGATCCGCAGCACAGAATGCTGTAAGTGAAGTCCAAGCCCTCGAAGCTCGCGCAAAGGCGGATGTTGCCCTGGCACATGTCGAGGTTGCGAAGACAGCATTAGAGATCAAACAGCTTGATGTCGACTATACAAATATCCAAGCCCCGTTTGCAGGACGAATCGAACGAGAGGCCTTCCCAATCGGAAGTCTTGTCGGCACA
>JAESRA010000258.1 GCA_016764895.1 Phycisphaerales bacterium
ATGCTTTATCGTCGATATCAAATGCGAGGGGATGGATGAGATGGAGCGCGGCCCCGGTGGCAACGCAGGTGCGTCCGATGGCCCCTGTGTTGTTTGGGATTTGGGGATTGAGGAGTACGATATTGGCGATGGGGTCCATGGCTGATTCTATCTTTGGGTAAATTTGTTCACCAGAGATTAGTCGTGGACCATGGGGTCTGCGGCGATGATTTGTTCAACGACTTCGACAAATCCCCGTTCGAGGGCGACTCCCTGCCAGCGGATGATGCCATCGGTGGAGAGGATGACGACATTGGGGATATTTGTAATTCCTAGGGCGTTTTGGAGGGTGAGGTCTGAATCGTACAGGTGTGTGTAGTTGCGTGTGGAGCCTTCGAGACGGTTGATGACTTTTTCTTTGGTTTCTGAGCCTGAGATTCCGACGACTTCGATCTGTCCTGGGTGGGCTTCGAGGAGTTTGTTGTAGATTTTGAGTGCTTTTTTTCCTGAGCTGCTGTGGGAGACCCAGAAGTCGAGGATAAGGATTTTGCCTTCAAAGAGATGTTCTTCGGTGATCCAATCTTCGTTGAGGCCGAGTCTGAAGGGGAGTTTTTTTCCTTGTGAGTTCTTTGAAGCGTAGAGATTTTTGTTGTTGTGGGGGGGCCAGTTTCCGCTGGAATGGTCTGTGGTTTTGGTGGTATGGTCCTGCATTGATCCTGATGCGGGGTTTGTGTGGCCTGATGTTTCTGGTGTATTTGTTTGGGCGGCGGCTACGGGTTGGAGGCCTTGGGCTTGGAGTGCGGCGTTTGACTGGGCGGTTTCTGTGTTTTCTGCGGTGAGTAGATTGATGGCGTCTTTGAGTGATTTTTTATCAAGATCGGCAAAGCGGAGGTTTCCGGCGCGGTCGATGAGGTAGAGGTCTGGGTAATCGTCGGTGTGCATGGCGGCGGCGAAGACGCCTCCGGCATCGCGGGCGATGGGGATTTTGATTCTTCCTGAGGTTATTTTTTCAGTGATGAGTTCGAAGCCGATGTCTGGGTGGATGCCTGCGACGATGATGCCTTGGTCTGCGAATTCTCGTCGTAGCCTTGTGAGCTTTGAGATGGTCATGATGGACTGTGGATTGGCGGCGGAGATGACGGCCAGGAGTACGACGCGGCCTTTGATATTTTCGGGACTGAGGGTGCCTGGGTGGGTCCAGTCTGTGAGTGATGCGAGGGCGGCGGGATCGAGTGGTTTGGTTTCGAGCTGGGTGAGGGCGGCGCGGTTGTTTGTGGACTCGCGTTTGATGGGGGCCATGGCGAGGAGGGGGAGGATTGAGAGCATGGCGGCGCATGCGGTGATGGTGGCGAGGGTTGTGTTGCGTTTGTTTGAATCCATTTGGGGCCTCCGTATGTCATAATTTTTGGGGAACAATGAGGTTTGAGTGTATGCGGGTTTGGGTGTGGGTTAAAGGGAGGAATCAAGAATTGGGGGTGACTGCACAAAAACACCCGCCCTGTAAAGGGGCGGGTGATATGGGGAGAGGTACTGGCCGTTCGCTCGGCACTTGGATGGGTTTTGGTATGGGATCAGATGTCGCTTGCGAACATTGGGTCTACTTCCATGATTATATTGAGCGCGTCGACAAAGGCCGAGCCTCCTGGGTTCCCTTGCCAGCGGACAATGCCGTCGGTTGAGAGGATGACGACATGGGGGATCCCTTGGATTCCGATCGCCCGGTGGAGGGTTTTACGGGAATCAAACATTTGGGCATAGTTACCTTTTTTCTCGAGCACATATTTTTTAAAGATGCTGAACTCTTCTGAGCCCCCGATACCAACGATTTCGAGTTTGCCATCGTAGTGGTCTTGGAGTTCTTCCAACAATGGCATTATTTTTATACAAGGGCCGCACCAGGTTGCCCAGAAGTCGAGGACGAGGACTTTGTTTTCAAGGGGGCGTTTGTTGTATATCCATTTTTCGTTGCCCATTGGAACGGGCAGTGCTTTCCCTTGGACATTATTCTTGGCGTAGAGCTTGGCGGTGTTGTGTGGTGGCCAGTTGGCTTTTGTGTAGAGCTTTGGATCGATCTTGGCGATCTCGCCTTGGGCGGGTTCTGGGTCTAGGCCTTGGGCTTGGAGCCCGGCGTTGGTTGCGGCGGTTTCTGGTGTTTCTGATGTCAAAGCCTTGACAGCATTCTTGACTTTGCGTTTGTCGATGTCGGCGAAGCGGAGGTTTCCGGCGCGGTCGATGATGTAGTAGTCTGGGTAGTCGTCGGTGTGCATGGCGGTGGCGAAGACGCCATTGGCGTCGCGGGCGACGGGGATGGTGATTTTTCCGGCGAGGACTTTTTCGTTGACGAGTTCGAATCCTGCATCGGGATGAATGGCGACGACGACGAGGCCTTGGTCTTGGAAGTCTCGATGAAGGCGGGTGAGTTTGGAGATTGCCATGATTGATTGTGGATCGGCCGCTGAGATGACTGCGAGGACGATGACTTTGCCTGCGGTGTTTTTGGCATTGAGGGTGCCTGGGTGTGACCAGTCGGTGAGGGATGCGAGGGCGGCGGGGTCGAGGGGTTTGGTTTCGAGTTGGGTGAGGGCGGTGCGGTTGGAGTTGTGTTCGCGTTTGATGGGGGCCATTGCGAGCATTGGGAGCAATGAGAGCATTGCGGCTGTAGCGGCGAGGGAGGTGAATGTTCGTGGATTCATTGGATTCTCCTGGTGAATCTAGGTTGGGAATATTTTGTGATTTGAGTGTATCCGAAAAAGAGGTCGGGCCCAAGGGATAAACGGCAACTGGGCCTATCAATCTGCAAGAGGCTCGCTTTTCTGGGTAGATTTGAATAAAAAATACCCCTCTGGCGGAAGCCTGGAGGGGTGTTTTGAGGAGTGGTGAGGGGTGATGGGGGGTGATGGGGGGTGAAGATTATCCGTCTTGTGTGTTTGCGGCGGCTTGGGCCGTCAGGTGAGACTGGACGGCGAGGTCAGCGGCGATGATTTTGTTGACGGCTGGGAGGAAGTTTTCATCATGAGGGTTTCCGATCCAGCGGATGATGCCATCGGTGGAGATGACGACGGCCAGTGGAATGCCTTTGGATTCAAATGGTTTGTAGGCGGTTTGGTCTTCGTCGTAGAGGTTTGCGTAGGAGACATTGTTTTTGGCGATGTAGGCACGGACATTTTTTTCTGGGTCGCGTTGTCCGGCGATGGCCATGACGGCGAGTGAGTCTGGGTTTTCTTTTTGGAGTTCGTCGAGGATTGGTGATGCGCTTCGGCATGGTCCACACCATGTTGCCCAGAAGTCGAGGACGATGACTTTGCCTTCGGTGTCGATTTTATCTGAGAGCCATGTTTCGGAGCCGAGTGCTACTGGGAGTGTTTGGCCTTGGAAGTCTTTGGCGTAGAGGTCTGTGTTGTGTGCTGGCCATGATGCTGAGTCGTATGCTTTTTTTGTATCTTCACAGTGGTCGTCTTGTGTGGTTTGTTCGGTTTGTGCGGCTTTGTCGCCGCAAGATGAGGCGGCTTTGTTGGTGGCGCAGTCTGGGCCTGCGGTGGCTCCTGCGGTGGCGAGGGCGAGGCCTGTTGATGCGATGAGCATGGTGATGAGGGACATGGTGTTCTCCTAGGTGAACAGTTTGGTTTGAGTGGACGAGTTGCGTGTGGGCACGCTGTTTGTTTGACTTATCCCAGGGGTGGTATGAGTCTGTGGAGAGCAACGGCGGCGGCGACTGAAATATTCAGTGAATCTGCGGAAGTTGCCAAGGGAATTTTGACTCGTAAATCGGATGCGTTGATCGCTTGGGGGGTGAGTCCTGGGCCTTCGGCACCGAGTAATAGGGCGTATTTGGTGTGGGGGGGGTTGTTTTGGGGGAGGGTGTTGATGTCGACAGCGTCTTGGGCGGGGGTCATGGCGAGGGTTGTGAAGCCTGCGGTTTTGAGGGTTGTGAGGATTGCGGGCCAGGATTTATTTTTGGGGAGGGTGGCGAAGGGGATGGTGAGGGCGTGTCCCATGGAGACTCGGAGGGATTTTCTGTAGAGGGGGTCGCAGCATTTGGGTGAGAGGAGGATGGGGACGCCTGAGCCACAGAGGGCGGCGACTGAGCGGAAGATTGAGCCGAGGTTGTCGTGGTTTGCGAGGTCTTGGAGGATGACGAGGGCGCGGGCGGTTTTGAGGAGGGAGGTGAGGTCTGGCTGTTTGATCCTGTGGCCTGCGGCGAGGAGGCCTCGGTGGATGGGGTAGCCTGTGATGTGGTCGAGGATTTGACGGGAGGCGGTGTAGATGGGGACTTCTTGGGGGACTTTGGCGAGGAGATCGGCGTGGGCTTTGATTTTGGATTCGGCGATGAGGACGGAGTGGAGTTTGTAGGGGGAGTTGATGTGATGTTGGAGGACTAGGGAGCCTTCGGAGATGAAGAGGGGGTCTTTGGTGGGTTGGCCGATGGCATTTGGGTTATGGGATGCTTTGAGCCAGGCGTCTTTTTGATTTCGGTATGGCTCGATTCGGGGGTCGTTTTGGTCATGGATTGGGGTGAAACGGTCGATCATTGTGTGTAAGGATAGGAGAAGAGAAGAGTTTTGTACGCAGAGGTGGCAGAGGACGCAGAGGACGCAAAGAAGAGGGGATTTTTGGAAGAGGAAGAAAAAGCAGAGGGGAGGAGGGAAGATTGGAGAAGCCGGGGAGCCCTCACCCCGGCCCTCTCCCATCAGAATGGGAGAGGGAGAAGGAGAAGGAGAAGGAGAAGGAGAAGGAGAAGGAGAAGGAGAAGGAGAAGACCCGACTGCGCCGAAGACGGCGAGATCGGGGCACCCGGCTGTGGGGAGAAGAGGGGAATGGAGGAAGAAGGGAAGAGAAGAAGTATGCAGAAGTGACAGAGGGCGCAAAGAAGAGGGGATTTTGGAAGAGGAAGAAAAAGCAGAGGGGGGGAGGGAAGATAGAAGAAATCGGGGAGCCCTCACCCCAGCCCTCTCCCATCAGACCCCCCAAATGGGAGAGGGAGGAAGAACGAAGACCCTCACCCCGGCCCTCTCCCCAAGGGAGAGGGAGGAAGAGGAAGACC
>JAESRA010000259.1 GCA_016764895.1 Phycisphaerales bacterium
ATAGAGGAAACACTGGATGCGCTTGAAGCCAGCGAGAATATGACTGCCGATAAATTGTACGCCAGCCGCATTTTTATCGTTCAAGAAATTAAACGGGATATACAGAAACAGGCACATGAGGCTTCCGAAAGCATGTTCAGGGAGAAGCTCGCAAGCGGTGATATTCAATTCAAACTTATGGCAAGCGAAGATGAGGCTTTGAACTGGAAGCTGGCTGAAACTTTGACTCTAAGCGTTAAAGATACTGACCGACTGTTCAAAAAGAAGAATGGTGAAGAGCTGGAGTGCAACCTATTTGAAACAGTATATCAAAAAGAGCTGAACAACTTGGAACAAGATGTGGCTTGGTATATGGATGGCAATGATGCTGTGAAATGGTGGCATAGGCTTGTTGTTAAGCAAGATTATCATTTACAAGGCTGGCAGCGAAACAGGGTGTATCCTGATTTTCTAGCATGCCTTGAATGTAAGGATGATGGTGCTGTTCAGTTCACTGTGTTGGAAACCAAAGGCGACCACTTAAAAGGCAATGATGATACGGCTTACAAGGAACGCTTATTTGAGCTTTTGACTGAGCATTACAATGAAGCTCTTGAGGCTGGTTCGGTTGAACTGCCAGATGCTGAAGGCAAGCAATATGAATCGAAGCCTATGGCATAGGTCAAACAACAATCGAAGCAGACCGGGCCTTGTGCCAAAGAAGATGTGAAGTGCACGCCGCTGCACGCTGATTCAGATTAATGGTATGAATCATACGGGTTTGATCCTGGATCGAGCGGTTTGAAATGATTGAGCCGGGAACCGTTGCGGCCATGCTCGGCTACGCGTAGAATCAGGCCGGAGCCTTTGATTGGCCAGAGACCCCATAGGGTGTACGCATCTATAAATATAGAGTTCTCCTTCATTTATTGCGTTTCAATTTATTGCCAATGGAGCCCCAAAGGTGCAAAATACGAGCAACAACTCCCTCTTTCCACCGAACTCTGGTATTGATATTGCTGCGTGCCAATCAACAATCGGCGAGTTAATTCGCCAGGCCATGTCTAAGACACCCGTTACAGAATCAGCGATTGAATCCACCATCCGTGTGAATACGACGGGCATGAGTGACCGAATAAAAAATATCATCGAACTGCTCAATATCAAAGAGGGGGACACCATCGGCGACTTTGGCTGCGGGTATGGGTTTATGCCGATCCTGCTCCATGCGGCCGCAAATGTGAAGGTAGATGCGTTTGATCGTTCCAACTCCTTTCTCGATTTGGGACGATCTTTCGCGTCTTCTTATCCCAAACAATCTCAAGGAGTCACCTTTATCTGCCACGATTATCTGAACGACACAATCTCTGAAGACCACGGCCCATACGATGTCATTCTCATGAACAACACGCTTCAATATGTCGTAGGGAATCAGAACAAACTTGAAGTCATCCGACAGCTTTCGTCACGACTAAAGCCCGGTGGCTCGATCATGATCTTTGGCCCCAATCCCTGGTACCCAAGAGAACCCTTTACTCGGTTATTGATGATCCAATGGCTCCCACGGAAACTATCAAAGGCATTGACCACCCGCTTGAAGAGACGGGATCTCTCTGACATCCATTACTCTTCGTACCCAAGTTTGCGAAAATTGTCCCGACGCGCCGGGCTTGCAAGAACACGCTATCACCCGAACGGGAACAGAAAGACATACTGGTCCGACGGGATACTCCGTAAAATTGTCTCGCCCATATTCTGCAGGTCATTTGCTCTAGTCGGAAGAGCCCCTCTTTCCGGGAAAGAGAATCGGTGATTTCTTGATGCCACAAAACCCTCAACCAAATGATATTGACGACTCAGTGGTCCCCGCCAACAACATCTTTCAGAGCCGCCAGCGGCGAGGCGTGATTCATGCCCCGATCTATCATTTTTCACAAATGTGGCAACGACGCTCGCTGATCTCTTTTATTGTGTCGGGAAATCTTCGTGCAAGCGTGATCAACACTATCCTGGGACGGCTCTGGCATCTCATCCCTCCGATCGTACAAATATCTGTCTACTTTGTCGTTGTCAACTTCATCTTTAGCCAGGGAGGCGAAGGGCCAAAGGAGATTTTTGTCACGATCGCCGTGGGAATTCTACACTGGAGTTTTTTAAGCCTAACGATCTCGAGTTCAACGACAGCGATCACCCGCAACGACAGTCTCCTAAAGCAGTCGCCTGTTCCGCCGGTCATCTTTGTTGGCGTTCTCTTTCGTGAACAACTACAACAATTTGCGATCAAAATCGGCATCCTTGCCGTGATCGTGCTTGCTTGGGGGCCGGACATCAGTTGGAGGATCGCTCTGTACCCTGTTTGGATTGGGATGCTGCTGCTCAACACCTGGTCACTTGCTTTGATTGTGGCAACTCTGTCTGTATTTTATCGAGACCTAGAAAAAGCTACAGGCTTATTTGTTCTTATGACAATGTATCTCTGCCCAGTGATCTACGGGGTAAGTTTCCTGACAGCAACGATTGGCGCATTCAGTTTACTCGACATCCTCATGGTCAACCCGCTTGCAGTAAACATGGCCATGCTGAAGTGGTCAATACTTGGCAACCCTTCGCCGGGCATGTGGCATATCATTCTCTTTATGGCCTCCTCGTTATGCTTATTTATTGTTGCTCATCAGGTATACGAGCGGAACAGGGCAACCATTACAAAATCACTCTGAATCAGGATCAGTCTACAAAACCAGTGAAATTGGTACAAAGAATGCCCAAGCTACAAGACCCCATACAAAACAGCGAGCCGAGTCCGTGCAACGACCCGGATTCCCGCAACCCAAATAACCCACCCAAGATCCTGGTCGAGGATGTACGGATAAGCTTTCGGCACAGCTTCGACCGATGCTACAGCGTCCGCGAAAAACTAGGCGAAATATACCGGCGGTTTCGAAAAGGGCACAAGCCCAGCTACTCTCATGTGCTAAAGGAAATCAACCTGCGAGTTGAGTCGGGGGATGTCGTCGGAGTCATCGGCCCAAACGGATCTGGAAAATCAACCCTGCTCCGCACAATCGCAGGCATCTATGAACCCGATGAAGGAAGAGTCGAACTCAATGGACGGGTCTCAACACTGCTGAGCCTCGGGACCGGCTTCAACAACAAAATGAGCGGGCGAGACAACATCGTACTCAACGCCCTCACACTCGGCATGTCCCGCGCAGGAATCGAATCCAAGCTCGAAGAAGTCATTGAATACGCCGATATCGGCGAGCATATCGATGTCCCTATGAAGTATTATTCTTCGGGGATGATCAGCCGCGTGAGCTTTGCGATCGTGCTTGTCATGCGCCCCGACATTTTGCTGATCGATGAAGTATTTAGTGTTGGCGATCTTCAGTTTAAGCAGAAATCCGAAAGAACTCTCCGCGACATGCTCAAGCAAGCTTCGTGTCAGATTATTGTTAGCCACAGTCTTTCCTTCATCAAAGGGCACTGCAATCGAGTGATCCTTGTTGAAAGCGGACGCATCCGCGCCGATGGTGACCCAGAGGAAGTCATTGCTCTATACCAGAGCCTTTATTCAAACAAGTCTTAATCGCATACTCATTCGTGGCAGTGCTTCTCGAAGAGACGGATGTCTTCTTGATAAAGTTCGCCGATCGCACTTCTCAACTTTCGATCATAGAACTGTGAATAATCTGGAAACTTCTCAAAGTACGCCTTCCCTTTGTACTTGAGCAACTCGCGAAAGGGTGCGTCGCCGAAGAACTTGGCTCGGAACAAACCCCTAGGCTTTGTCTTTTCGGCCTTCGGAACAGTGACCGAGTTGAAGGTTGGCTGCGTGGGAAGATTAAATCTCGAGTTCATCCGAAGCAGATAGTCATTCATTTGATCGAGAGACACAATGTCATCCACTCCACGCGCCCAGCATGAAAGCACCGATTGACGACGCCAAATAATGTGGGCGGTATCAAGATCGATCTTGCCTAAATAATCTACCCACTGCCGGAATGTGAAATCATGTTTCTCCAGGCTAGGGTCTACGAATGGCTTGACAACATTCCACTGAGAATCTGCGGGATTATTAACCACATGAAGGTAGCTGCTCACCGCTCGTTCGACTGGATCACGAAGAACAACAAACTTGTGCAGCTTGTCATAGCGTGAATCAAGCACTTCCTGGAGATGCTCCATCTGACGCGTAAGCCACTCGACGCGATAAGCCGAGATTGAGAAGCCGCTGAATACAACACCCATATTCTCAAAGAACCATCGAGTGAGCGTCGTACTCCCGCATCGAGGGCGAAAGAAGAGCACAAAGCCATGCTCTTCATCGAGTAGCCAATCGACCTCACTCGGGCGAACTTGCGGAGATGTTCCTTGGAGTTTTTGATTCATAGTTTTTCCTATTAAACTGCTCGGGTATGTGGTACAGGCCTGAAATCAAACGCCCCTTGTGCGGGCATATCAAACCAGACAAGGATATCGCCATGGTCCAGCGGCCGCTGATTGAGCCCCTGCAAATCTGATTGGATCTCTTGTGCCCGAACCACAAATGCCAAGCCAGGCACCGGCTCATCGAGCGTATTGATCAACCGAAACCCGCCGCTCGGAAGCTGCGCGTGCGTGATTCCCTCAAGCTTGATCCAGTAGGAAAGAATGTTCCCAATCGTGGTAATCATCAGTTCGCCTTCATCACGACGCTTGGACATATGAGCAAGCATGTGATCGAACTGCTGAGTTGATTGATACTCTCCGTTCGCATCACGCTCGATAAAGCCGAATGAATGGGCTTCGCAACTGAGGAATGGGTAATAGTGCTGCTGGATCGACACACCCCGATCCGCGATCAGTTGATCGACAACTTCATCTGAAAAATAATCAAGAGGACACTCATTGGCACCCCATATAACCGAACCCTCCGGAAGAATCGGATGACGCCAATACAGCGGCGTAGGCATCGCGCCGTCACCGTCATTGTGAAGCAAGTTGATCTCGTCTTTACCCTTGGGCATGAAGTCTGCCGACGACCAAGTCCAGAAATACTCAACCCTGTTACGCTCCCAGGCCTCAAGCATGCACCATTCACTCTGCGGGATCAGCCCCTGATACCCCGCGCAGCATTTGATACTCTCAAGCGCGTGATCAATCCAGGTCGGGCTGTGGTATCTCTCGTAGACTCCATCGATCATTCCCGTGATCCGAGCGACCTCCATTTGATCTTCGGGATCATCCGGATTCGGCCTGACCGAATGAACACAGATCTCATGCCCTAATGCGCTCAGTTGGTCGAGCAAACCCACAAAATCGGGGCTTTCAGCCATTGCAAGCATCGGGCCAGCCGATACGCGAGACCCGTTGAAAAGAACCCGGTTCTGGTACGACTTCGGGTTCTCGCAAAAAACGCTCTTGGTAACAACATGCCCATGCTTGACAAACCCGCCGGTCGAGTCTTCCGCAGAAGTAATAGACTCGTGCCCAAAGTAAGATGCGCGGTGCGTCTGAATAGTTGTTTTATCCGCGTGCTCTGTCCATACATTCAACGCCCGGAATCCATCAGGAACAAGCATGAGCCGGGGCAAGGGAGTTGCCGGCTCTCCGATGTGCATAGAAAATGAATAGTCTCGCCGATCACCGGCAGCAAACTTAGGCAATGAAAGTTCGTCAAAGGTGCTGAACTCAAGTGATAAGTACTCGCGATGAAGACGGAAGTGCTGGGCGTTGTAGTGCTCAAGATTAACAACAAAGACAGGCTTCTTCTGCGACAAAATCGTCTTCAACGGGTAGCCATGCCCACGCGTGATGATCTCACACGAGGCCACATTTGGAGTATGCAATACGCACCAGCCCGCATCCTTCTTTGCAGCACGGCACCCCTCTTTCCAAAGCCACAGATCACGCTTGAGAGGCATGGAACTCAGGTCTCGGATTGTTCTGTTCTTTAAGTAAGCTTCGACAAGAGGAATCGACGAATCAAAAACCAACGAAAGATTAAAAAGCTCGCAAGACCTGCGATACTCAACCGACACCCGGACATCGACCCGAGGACTCTGATCCGAAAGCTCTAACTGCATCTTGCATACAAAGTCTTGGCATTCAAATACGAACTCAAGAACCGCTTTACAATCTGACTCATGAACAACTCTGCCATCCCCGGCAAGAACGGACCGAGGCTGATCGCGATTGAGAACAAAGACCCCCTTGGTGTATCGCATGATGTGAGGCGGCAGAACCGGAGAAATAGTGAGCGTATTCTCGTTCACGGCATTGATCTTCACCACCTGCTGGAACGCAGCCCGAGATCCGCCGCCATACATGGCGTTCGTAATGAGCACTTCATCGCCCGGATGAAGCCCGGTTGTATGATCAAGCAACACCGTATCCGGAGATTCCGGCTGCGCAGCCAAGCAATGGACCCGGCACAAAGAATACGACAACGAAATCCCATTGAGAACACTTTTGCCTTGGGATGTTTCGATGCCCAAGCCCGGAAAAATACTGCAAAACGGAGACGAGTACAAAGCCTGCTTCTTCTTAGTCTTTGCGCTAGACAGATACTGCATCATGCTCACCTTGTTGAATCAAACTGCTGTACTTCATCTGAGCGGTCCATTGAGCCGCCTGCCCTTGGGTTGCCAGCCATGTGTCTGCTGTGTCTAGATTCCTGATCAACTCTTGCAGCTCGGCCCAGTGAATATCAGGATGATTCATGATGATCACATGCTCGCCACGATCAAGGCACCGAGGGATGTCCTGACCCAAGAATATGAGCTGATGATCCTCAGGCTTGGTTGTCAAATCCAAACTGTGATGACAGTCCTGAAGCATCAAAGGCTGGATCGCAGGCCGACCATCAATAGAATCAATAAGCGAATGCGGATACCCGCGGCATCGGCCAATGAACTCACCATACGACATGCCCAGTTCCGTTGCCCATCGATTGTGATTGAGCGCCAAATGCCCCCGACTCCCAATCCCGCCGTGACAGGTAAAGCCCGCCGAGCGCCTGCCGTACCTCTTCACAAACCGATCCGCCTCATCTCGCATCGCTTCAAATGAAGGCGAAATTGTGTGAAGCGCGATCTCATGCCCAGCCTTCACCATCATTTCTGCTTGCCCCTTGGGAGGCGGCTTTCCTTCAAGCAAATACCAAGTCGCTTTGATACCGGTTTGGTCGTAAAAATTAAGTATTTCATTGAGCCGATCATTTGAAATCTCACGATCGTAATCGTGCCGAACACTCAGACACCCACGATCCCCCTCCGGCCATTCTAGAGCAAGACTGATCGAACAACCATTCGACCTCGCCATGTAAAGAATCTGATCTCTCAACCATCGCTCCAACAACAGTAGAGGCCAAACCCGGACTGCTTTATAGAACCCGTCATCAATCGCGGGCATGGCGTGATTGAACCCAATGATATCAAAGAGCGAAACACCAAGCACAATCCTTCTGCCATCGGTGAGAGCGATTGGCGCCCACTCGTCGTTGAACTTGGCATACAAAATCGGCGTCCACTTCGAATCATCAAACTCGAAAACCTGAGCCCTGATAGGACGAGCACGCCAAAGTGGATCAGGGTCTGTATAAACTTGGGGCTCGGTTTTTTCCCTCGATGAAGTGGGTATTCGCTTGGTCAAGAAAGTGCCATAAACCAACTTGCCGTATGGTTTTTTCTCAGCATCAAAAACATGCACCTCCACAGATTTCCAAGTCTTTGCACGCAATCCAAGTTGGCCAAGCTCGTCGGCATCCAACGGGCCTTCAAAGATCTTTAATCCGTCCTCAGCCGCCTGAGCCCGGGCCCCCCGGAGTACAACCTCAATATCGCCCGCCTCGGGCGACGATTGACTCAGTAAATTACGCGGCAGAAATCCATGCTTTGCAAAGAACAAATCCGCGCAATTACTCCAGTAGTAGCTCTGCTCTCTGGATTGGATTTGGTTCATCTGATCTGGCGTTGGGCGGGTGAATGCGATCATGATTGAGGCGATTTCTGGACAACGCGGAAAACTGTCTGATCCTTGGCCGCTGCGGTAGAAATCGGCGCCATGTCGCTTGATCGGTAACGATCAATGCTGCCGTATTTCTTGAGGTAGCCATCAAGCTCTTTGACCTCGAACACAGAGTTGTAGTAGCCTTTGTCTTTAAAGATCGGACGCTTGATGTTTTCGTGGATTACAAAGATACCGCCAGGACGAAGAGCCGTCCACGCTCGATCGAGTGTGTCAACAAGGTCTTCACGCGGCAAATAAAGCAACGAAGCAAAGTCACTGAGTACATCGATCGGCTGATCAAACGGATACTCTTGCGCAGGATGAATCGCCAAAGAAAACCGATCTCTGATCGTTGACGAAAATCGTTCAACGAGCCGCTTGGTGACAGGAAGCGTGGAAATCACAGGCTCGCAGTTGACCAGCCTTTCAACACTCGGACATGTCAACAGCAGTTCTATATCGACAAATCCCATCCCACCACCAATATCAACCACCCTAAGATTCCGCTTATTGGGTAAATACTGCCCAATAAACCGGCGAAGCGCCTCGGTTTTATAAGATGCACCAGTCACGCTATAGGTCACATACTTCAAAAACTCCTCGACCCCTTGCTGAACATCCGGGAGCATCGCAACAGCAGTTTTCATCCCCAACGACTCCTGATCAGCAGCCCCCGATATAAACGAGCTGCAACTCTTCATGTAGTCCGGGTCCGAGACCAACCCACGCTCATGCATAAACGCAGTCGCCAACCCCTCAAGATCATTGGTGACCGCAGAAAATACCGACTCCGGCGGAATAAGAGCATCATCTCTCTTGAACACCATGTAGTTAGGATCTTTGAGAATCTTGTGCTCTTTCCCAAGAATATCTCGGAGCCAATCAACACTCCAGTATCCCGTCGATCCAGCAACCTTCACACTATTATACGGCAAGAACACAAACCCGCCCTCTTCAACAGCGTTGTACACCAGAGCAATCATCGCCTCACTGTATTTATCACGGAAACTACGCAGAGGAGGAACAAATACCGCCCCCTGAATAGATTCATGCGCCAAAGGACTCAGACAAGAAATCAGATCGCCCGATTGCACTGGAGGAGATGAGCAATGCGAAGCAGGCGATGCGATAAAGTATTCGCTCTCAGCAAGCCCAGTATGAGACTGGAACGCGCCGATCGCGCCATTGATCTGCTCGTCGGTCTGCGAAATCGTAGAAAAATACAACCCTATCATTGATGAACTCTCACTTTATTTTTCACTAGGTACACAGCCTTGATGTTGAGCATCGACCGAAGCACACTCAGGCTGTTTTTCAACCGCTGCAAAGAGTGTCCAAAGACCTTTGGCTTCTTCAAATGTTCGAAACTGCCCCTGGTGGCACATATATTTCACATCCGGATTCACGGTCTGTAGATGCTCGTGGAGTTCGGCGGCTGTGAATCGATCTTCATGCCCGCCATGGGTTGTTGCATTCTCAGGCAATAACATATTCTCACGAAGAATGATCAAACCGCCGGGCTTGAGTAATCGAGACGCCCGATCAAGAACCCCAGCGACATCGTCCCGATCAATACACAGCAGGCTACCCATGAAACAGATGACATCAAAGCTGGCATCAGCACCGCTCAGTTCTTCCATCCGTTTAGCAATCCCATCAACACGCCCAACGACCCCGGATGCTTCTATCAGCCAAGGGAACACCTGATCGATCCGGTATTTCATAAGTTCAAGATTGGTCACATGATGTCCATTGGTAGCGAGTTCGCATGCAAGGAAGCATAGCTCCCACCAATATCCAATATACGCATCGATCCGGCTTTCATATACATATCGAGAATCG
>JAESRA010000260.1 GCA_016764895.1 Phycisphaerales bacterium
CGAATGCAACTTCCGCCCGCACCCATGACCGCCGAGCCCGCGAATCAGATGGAACCCATATTCCCCCTCAACAATCCCCTGCACCCGCTTGGCCCACGCCATATAGGTATTGCCCGGACGCAGTTCTTTGATCCCCTCAGCCAGCGACTTCTTGCCAGAATCCGTCAACTTCTGAATCTGAGGCGTCATCTCCCCAAACACATAAGTCCACGCCGCATCCCCAAACCAGCCGCGATATTTAATTCCAATATCAATACTCAATACATCACCAGCAACCATCGGCCGCGTCAGATACCCGGCGGCCGTCCCATGAACCACACAGTCATTAACACTCAGGCACGCCTGCGAAGGAAACGGTGGCATCCGTCCAGGTCGATATTTATAGAAACACGACACCCCTCCAAGCCGCTTGATGGTCTCGCCAACGAACCTATCAATCTGCGCCAGTGTCTGGCCATGGGCCAAGAAATCAGCGATTGCATGATGGGTTTCGACAACTTTCTGAGCCGCGACATAGGCGGATTCATGATCTTGGGATGTTTGAACTGTTGCTTGCATGTGTTCTGATCATAGGTCAAAAAGAGTGGGGGAGTCGCACCCTCAAGTGGTGTATCATCAACCCAACCCCATGAACATCGGCATCATCGTCAATCCAAAATCCGGCCGAAACAAGGCCTCCAGGTTCGCCAAAGAATGCGAACGCCTGCTCATTGACCAAGGCCACACTTCACACACGATCAACACGCAACATCTCGACACAAATGACCAACTTTGGGACGCCGACCGCCTCGTCATCATCGGAGGCGACGGCACCGTTCATCACACACTCCCCAAACTCATCGAGCACCAAATCCCCTTCTACCACCTCGCCACAGGAACCTCAAATCTCATCGCTACAGAGTTTAACATGCCAAAGGACCCCGCCTCAGCGGTCAAGTGGATCGAGCAGGGGGGTCAGACAAATTTTGATGTCCCCACACTCGATTCCGTCCCATTCTTAGTCATGTGTTCCTTCGGCATGGACGCCGGCGTCATCCACCGATTTCAACAACTCCGAACCCGTTCCGGCGGCTTCCGCAACTACATCCGCCCCGTCATCAACGAAATCCTCCACCCCAGACCCGCCCACATTGCCATCGCCGCCGATGGCAACGATCTAGCGATCAAATCCCCCATGAACCTTGTCGTCGCCAACATGCGTTCCTACGCCCTGGGCATCAACCCTTGCCCAAACGCCGATCCAACCGATACCAAACTCGATCTCCTCGCCGTTCGATGTTCAACGACATTGAGTTGGACACTCCAAACCATTCGCAACAGATTCCGTTTCCAAATCCCTCAAGCACAAAGACTTCAAGCAACAACCCTCACCATCACCGGCACTTCAAAGCCCACCGTCGTCCAACTCGATGGCGAAGTCGCAAACTCACCCAATCTACCCAATGGAATACTTTCCCCCCAACCCCCCAGCCAGAGCATTACTATCCAAATCGGACAACACCAAGTCCCCATCATCACCGCTCCCGCCTAAATCATTCATTTTGAGCCCAACACCCGCAAGGCCCGATAATGTATCGTAAGTTGTTTAACAGCAACGACTTAGGAAAGCGTAAAGAGAGCAGGCAATAAAAATCCCGGCCGAGTATACAGCTCGCCGGGGATGGAGCCTGTGATGCTAGAAGAAACCAGACCCGAGATAAGTGTAGATCAGACCCTCACCGATTGCAAGAAGCAATCCTGCGGTCATTCTGCACGCCCAGGTCGACTCCCTTCTGTACAGCAGCTTCAGCATGCTGCAACCCTGACGGGTTGCAGCGATGTTTCTCCACTGATTGGGCTTCGATGCGTAGTCGAGCCGGATTTTGTGGCTGGAGATGGAGGAATCCTTCTCCAGCTTTTTGACGATTAACTAGCGTGTATACAGCACGCGAAACAGGAGCAAATGATGTTAGATAAACCGGTTTGGAACATGTGCGGAGTGATCTCCGAAAAGCGAGAGTTGAAGACCAAGAAGGACGAGGTATGGGCCTACTCGATTAAGCTCATGGCTCTCGGTGGAATGTACTCGGTGACGACCAAGGACAAGACGCTCTACGAGAAAGCCTGCGAGGGTGAAGTCGTCAAACTCTACGGCACATTCGAGCAGTACAACGGTGCTGTTCAGTTGGTGCTTGGAGCAATCGAGTCTGAAAATTCCACAACAAAGAAAGCGTCCTGAACGCGCCTACCGCTTGACCGGATTGGGGGCTTGTCCCCCTATAATCTTCGTCAAGAGCCCCGGATGGTGGCTTCACCATCCGGGGCTGACGGTAGATTCTTCTCTCTGAAAGAATCACCATGTCACAAGTAATCGAAATCAGACCGGGCCGATCCAAATCATGGCTCGACAGGAGTTATTCCCGTGTACTCTCAGCCCAACTCGCCGACCGACTCACCCAACGATGCCAAGGAGAAAAAGGACTATTTTTCACACTTACTTACCGCCGTGACGATTACGATCGAGCGAGTGATTTGTATCGTCGGAGTTCTGATGATCGTCATGTCCGGCGTTTTATTGAGTCTCTTTCTCGTTATCTCGGCGAGTCCCTCACGGGGCGATGGCTCTGTAAGTTGGAGTTTCAGCGTGGCGGTTGGGTGCATTGGCATATTGTTATATTGGGAGTCGATTATATTGACCATGCGGCGTGTCAGAATATCTGGGGACGAGGGTATGTCTGGATCAACCGCATCACCAAGAATCGAATCCGATACCTCTGCAAATATGTAGCCAAGGGAGATCAACTCCCGGCGTATCTCTACTCCGAACCGATCCGATCAGTGAAGATCATCAGAACCTCACCTGGCTTCTGGGGAAACACAAATGAGAGCAGTGGGGGGGGTGATCCTCTCCCTCCCGAACTGCGACCGTCGAAATTATCGGGCTGTTATGTTCCGATTGGGATGAGCATCGAGCAACAAGAAAACTCCACCATCGTTCGTACTGAGGATCACGATGGGGAGTACAGCTATCAACGCGAGAAGCTTCCATGCTGGGAGATCGTTCGTCGCATGCTTGAGAATGGGTCTCAATTACTTGGGACAGTTGATGGGTGGATCAGGATACGAGTATCCAATATGCCACGATGCCGTCCCGCCCGCAGCCGGCGAAGCCGGGCGGGTGGGGCGGTGCTTCACTTGACTAACAACCGAAAACCGCCGATTGGTTTCCGATGGTTAGATTTTTACTTCGAGGAATTATTCAAATGGCAGAACCCGAGTCTGTGCGAAGGAGGCGTCTAGATGCTGACCGCCTCAACCGCGATGTGTACGGAACCTATGTCGGTGCCAGAATCTCCCACGATCAACGGAGAGCCCTTGAGAGAGCCGCCGATGAAGCTGACGACTCAGTCTCCGAGATCATCCGCAAAGCCATTCAGTCGCACATCAAGAGCCTCAGACGAGCAAATAGAGTTCGAGGCAATGCAAGGAAAACCGACTGAGGAGTTTTTGCAGTATGTGCAGGATGAACTACATGGTCCAATCTCTCGCACATTTTACCATGAGAGTCGGCGTTTGCCTGAACTCGATTTCGAATCCGCCTGGGCCGAGATACTTCTCTCCATCTGGAACAAGGCCAAGACGGCCGATGACTTCGAGCATTTTGTACACCTGCATAAGTGGTGCTGCGTTGTCACAACAACACAACTGAAGTTCCAGCGTATCGGTCGAATGAATCGAGGGCGAAGCAAAATTAATTCGTTCCAAGTGAGCAACACAATCAACATCACGGATCTGGAAGTGTACCAGGTCGAGCAGTTGATGGAATCACGATTTCCATTGGAGCAGCCGTCACAACATGATCAGATGGGCCTTTCACAAGGTTGGCTCAAAGAAGCGATTGAATCGCTGACCAAGAAACAACGCGATGCGTTTTTGACGATGACACTCTGCAATCTCACCTACAAGGAGTACGGTGAAGAAGTTGGTCGCACACCACAAACGATTCATATCAATGTGCAGAGTGCGAAGAGAAAAATCCGAGAGAAAGCACCAGAAGAGTGGCGAATCAAGTACGGATAATAACTATGCGTAAATCATGATGAGGATGACTCCGATGATTCCCGCGAAGATAACAAGTATGATTGGAACTAAGATGCAACCCTGCAACGAGAGTAAAGCGATTTTTGATTTTTTCACGATAGTTGATCTCCATGAGCTTGACAATGACTGATAAAATCGAGTAGTATGTGATACAACGACTGTTCTTTGACACGCTAAGTCCGATAATGTATCTTCTGTAAAATTGGATCGGGCGGCTCTGGATACGGGAAATGCACGGAATCAAGCTTATTGCACGAATTCAAGCTTTGAGCGGAGGTAGATTGCTTCTGGTATAGCTCTGGGCGGTACTATTCGATCGGTCCCGGTGCAAGACTTCACTGGGGCACACGGTTCGGGGTATTTTTCACACCGCCGAACCATTTGGCATCCGTCTGCTACAAACAGGCGGATGCTTTTTTACACTTCGCCACAGTACGCATTCAGCTCGAGTTCGGGCAACAATCTCATTGACTACAGTCACAACCCGCGCTGACCATTGGCGTTGAGAGCATACGCCATGACTGACAAACCACATCATGATGAACCGAGCCGTGACCCCGGCATCACGCCGGGCAAGGAAGAGATGGTCATCGTCCCCTCCGTCACCCTTGGCACCGTTGCCCAAACAGACCTCTCAGGCGACGGTAAGTTCCGCAAGGGCCGGCTCGCAGGGCTCAACATGAACCAAGCGATCTGGATCCTCGCCTGGCCGGTCGTCATCGAAAGTTTCCTCAACTCGTTCGTAGGGCTCGTAGACACCGCCTTGTCTGCCAGTCTCTCAGAGGGCGAAGCCGCCACCGACGCCATCGGCGGCGCAAGCTACTTCATGTGGCTCATCGGGCTCGTCATCATGGCTCTGGGCGTCGGGGCGACAGCCCTCATCAGTCGCTCAGTTGGCAAAGGCCGCCTCGGGGTCGCCAACTCCATCCTCGGCCAAACCATGACCCTCTCGGCCATCTTGGGAGTCATCGTTGGCGTTCTGATCTGGCTCATGGTTCCCTTCATCTCCGGCGCTCTCAACATGTCCCCAGAAGCCACCGGGTTCTTCAACACCTATATGAGCATCATCGCCCTCGGCGTTCCCTTCGCTTCAGTCCTGTTCGGCATGATCGCGTGCTCGCGCGGGGCCGGGGATTCGATCTCACCGCTCAAAGCGATGGTCGCGCGCAACATCGTCAACATCCTCGTCAGTTGGAGCCTCTCAGGCATCACCATCTATGGCCTGACCTCCCCACTAGGGTTCAACATGGGAATCGCAGGCATCGCCATCGGCACCATCGCCGGCGACATCGTCGGAGCCGCCTACATCACCTACATGGCCCGCTCAGGACGCTGGACCATCCGCCTCAAACCCATCCGCATGAAACTCCACAGAATCACCATCTGGCGGCTCTACCGCCTCGGCATCCCCAACTTCCTCGAAACCTTTGGCCTCTGGATCGGCAACTTTATCATCATCCTCTTCGTCGGATTCCTCGTCCTCCAACTCGATCAAGACGGGCTCCTGGGGGCCCACATCATCGGTATCCGCATCGAGGCGTTCAGCTTCATGCCAGGGTTCGGGATGGGCATCGCCGCCGCGACATTGGCCGGTCAATACCTCGGCATGAACCGCCCGGACCTGGCCAAACGAGCCGTCTTCAAATGCACCTTGATCGCCTCGATCATCATGGGATCGATCGGTGCCACCTTCATCCTGATCCCCCACCAGATCGTCGCCCTACTCTCCGACCAACCCGCCCACGCCGAAATCGTTCCCCAACTCCTCGTCGTCTGCGGCATCGTCCA
>JAESRA010000261.1 GCA_016764895.1 Phycisphaerales bacterium
ATGAGTTTTTGGGCGGATTGTTCTGGGGTTTGGTTGGCGGTTTTGAGGTTGATTTCTGGGTTGGTGGGGGTTTCGTAGGGGTCGTCGATGCCGGTGAAGTTTTTGATTTGGCCTGCTCGTGCTTTTTTGTAGAGGCCTTTGGGGTCGCGGGATTCGCAGAGTTCTATTGGGGTGTTGATGAAGCATTCGAGGAATTTGAGGTTTGCGTCTTGGTGGATTTTTCGGACTTGGTCGCGGTCGGATTGGTAGGGGGAGATGAAAGAGCAAATGGTGATGATGCCTGCGTCGGTGAAGAGTTTGGCGACTTGGCCGATTCTTCGGATGTTTTCGGTGCGGTCTTGGGGGGAGAAGCTGAGGTTTTTGTTGAGGCCGTGGCGGATGTTGTCGCCGTCGAGTCGGTAGGCGAGGTGGCCTGTTTGTATGAGTGCGTGTTCGAGGGCGACGGCGATGGTGGATTTTCCTGAGCCGGAGAGTCCTGTGAGCCAGAGTGTGCAGCCGTGGTGGCCTAGGACTTTTGTGCGGTCGGCTTGGGTGATTTGGCTTTTGTGCCAGGTGATGTTGTCGGATTTGGGTGCTGGCTCTGAGTTGGGCACGGGTTGTGTTCCTTGGGGAGAGGTGCGGTTTCTTGAGGATATGCCTGATTTGTGATTGGCGAGATTGGTAAGGGTCTCAATAACAGGGTGTTGAAACTGTTGTGCGGTCTATACTTCGGCTGATTCTTGGCTGGAGTCGTGCTTGATCATTGGTTCTTTGCGTTGAGCGGGGCGATTCGATGGTCGATAGGGCTGTTGGCGGCACGATTTTGGTTCTTTTGAGATGGCGGAGGCGATGGGTATGACCCAGACTGTGGATTCGAGTGCACATTATAAGTTGACGCACCTCAAGGCACTGGAGGCCGAGGCGATTCATATCATGCGTGAGGTGGCGGCTCAGTTTGAGAAGCCGGCGTTGATGTTCTCTGGGGGGAAGGACTCGATTGTGATGGTGCATTTGGCCAAGAAGGCGTTTCGGCCGGCTAAGTTTCCGTTTCCGCTTTTGCATATTGATACGGGGCATAACTTTCCCAAGGCGTTGGCGTTTCGGGATAAGTTGTGTGAGGAAATCGGTGAGCGGCTGATTGTTCACAAGGTGCAGGATTTGATTGATCGTGGGATTGCCAGTGAGGACCCTGGGCCTTATCCGTCGCGGAATCGGGCGCAGATTCCGACGCTGCTTGATGCGATTGAGAAGTATGAGTTTGATGCGCTCTTTGGTGGGGCTCGGCGTGACGAAGAGAAGGCGCGGGCCAAGGAGCGGATTTTTTCGTTTCGGGATGACTTTGGGCAATGGGACCCGAAGAACCAGAGGCCTGAGCTTTGGAACCTGTACAACGGTCGGCATCAGATGGGGGAAAATATTCGCGTGTTTCCGATTTCCAATTGGACGGAGATGGATGTTTGGCAGTACATCATGCTGGAGAATATTGATATTCCTGATTTGTATTTTTCGCACAAGCGGGATGTGGTTGAGCGGCGGGGGCAGCTTGTGCCTGTGGGGGTTGCGCCTTTTGAAGCACGCGAGGGGGAGACGGTTATCAATCGGACGGTTCGGTTCAGAACTGTTGGGGACATGAGTTGCACGGCGGCGACGGATTCACCTGCTTCGAATCTTAAAGAGATTGTTGCGGAGGTTGCCGCGGCGCGGGCGTCTGAGCGTGGGGCTCGGATTGATGACAAGACCAATGAGGCGGCGATGGAAGATCGCAAAAAAGAAGGATATTTCTAGGCCATGACCCCCAATGCTTCGAACACTACAGAATCTGATCTTTCGACGAGTACCAATGCCAATCAGGGTATGGAGTTTTCGACCGATGCGTACCTTGATATGGACTTACTGCGATTTTTGACTTGTGGGTCGGTTGATGATGGGAAGTCGACGCTGATTGGGCGGCTACTTTATGACTCGAAATCTATTTTTGAGGATCAGCTTGAGGCGGCTGAATCGGCTTCGCTTTCGCGTGGGGATCAGCGGATGGACCTTGCGCTGCTGACTGATGGGTTGCGGGCTGAGCGCGAGCAGGGGATTACGATTGATGTGGCGTATCGGTACTTTGCCACGCCCAAGCGGAAGTTTATTATTGCGGATTGTCCTGGGCATGTGCAGTACACACGGAACATGGTGACGGGGGCCTCGACTGCGAACCTTGCGCTTATTTTGATTGATGCCCGGCATGGAGTGATTGAACAGTCGCGGCGGCATTCGTTTATTACTTCGCTGCTTCGGATACCGCACTTGGTGGTATGTGTCAACAAGATGGATTTGGTGGACTGGTCGGAAGAGACTTATAACAAGATTCGTCAGGATTTTGAAGAGTTTGCGGCGAGGTTTGAGATTACGGACATTACCTTTATTCCGATGTCCGCGCTGACTGGTGACAATGTGGTGAATCGTTCTAAAAATATGGATTGGTTCCAGGGGCCTTCGTTGTTGCATCATTTGGAGAATGTGCATATTGCGGGTGATCGGGACATGATTGATCCGCGGTTTCCGGTGCAGTGGGTGATTCGGCCTCAGGGTGATGAGCATCATGATTATCGTGGGTATGGGGGGCAGGTTGCTTCTGGGGTGTTTCAGGTTGGGGACGATGTTGTGGCGTTGCCATCGGGGATGGAGAGCAAGATCAAGTCGATTGATGTTGGTGGGGTGGAGCAGCAGTTTGCTTCGCCGCCACAGAGTGTTTCGATTCAGCTTGAGGGTGATATTGATGTGTCGCGGGGGGACATGATTTGTCGGCCTGGTAATAAGCCGACGACGGGGCAGAATATTGATGCGATGGTGGTGTGGATGGCTGAGGGGCCGATGGTTGTGGGGAAGAAGTACACGATTCGGCATACTTCCAATGAAGCTCGGTGTGTGATTAAGGAGCTTCGGTATCGGATGGATATTGATACGCTGCATCGGGTGGAGGAGGCGGTGGATTTGAAGCTTAATGAGATTGGTCGGGTGTCGTTTCGGATGACTAGGCCGTTGTTCTTTGATCCGTATCGTCAGTGTCGTGCTACGGGGAGTTTTATTATTGTGGATGAGCAGACGAACAATACGGTGGGGGCGGCGATGATTTTGGGTGAGACTTCGTAGTTTGAAGACACGACTGCGCCGAAGCCCCCCAACCCCCAACCCCCAAGGCGAGTAGTGGCACCCGGAGAAGAGAAGACATGCTTTAGCCGAAGACGGCGAAAGCATGGCACCCTGCTAAGTCGAACTTGTAGTACAATTGAAAAGCCCGCACTGTGGATGGTGCGGGCTTGTTTGTTGGAATGAGGGATACGGATTTAGCGACGGCGGCGGATGCCGACTGCTGCGCCGAGTCCTAGGAGTGCCAGTGCGCCGGGTGCTGGGACCTGGGTGAACTGGATGTTGTCGAAGCCCATTGAGCCGCCGACGCTGATCATGACTTCGTCGAAGCCGCCTGCGATGGTGAATGGGTCGATTCGGTTGATGGAGTTGTTGCCGAAGATGGCGTTGACATCGTATGCTCCGCCTGCTTCGAACTGGTCAAATCCCATTCCTGAGATGTAGGTGCCGTTGCGGAAGAACTCGATTGAGCTGATTTCAGCGGCGGTGCTGTCAAGGTCAAGGATATCGAAGCCGAAGGTTGACATGAGGTTGTCGAAGTTGAAGAACAGGGCGCCTGCGGGGCGGCTGCCTTCGTCATCGGGGATGCCTTGGTCATTTTCCTGGATGATCAGGATGTTGCCCATGTCGGTGTTGATTGGCATATTGCCCATGCTCCAGGGGCCTTCGAGGTCGTTGTCGCGGGTGCCTGAGGCGTTGGTGTCGAAGATGCCGGCCAGATCGAATGAACGATTTGGGTTGATGGCTGAGATGTGGACGCCGAGGGGGGCGAATTGGTGGTTGACGATTTCGCCGTTGGCCAGGCCTGAGAAATCGATGATTTCGGCGTGGGCGACAGCGTTGCATCCGGCCATTGTGGCCAGAACGATGGTAAACTTATTCATGATGTGGTTCTCTCTCTGTTTTCTCTCTCTATGAATACCCAATCTCAAACAAAAGAATGGATGTGGACAGAGGGTACATATGATTTGTATTGATTACAAGAATGTTTCTATTATGAGGGTGGAATTATGGTTCTTTTCCCTTGGTTTTTTATTATCGGGCCAGCGGTGGTGATGTTTGTGTGTGATAAGAGGTTGCCGAAATGAATGGTGTTCTTGCGGAAACGGATCGGTTGGTGTTGTGCGTTCCTTCGATGGATGGGGTCGATGCTTTGTATGGGTTGTGGAGTGATGCTGAAACGATGCAATACATCGGAACTGGCGCGGCGTGGTCGCGTAAGCAGGTGGTTCAACGGATCGAGCGGGCGGTGAAGATGCAAGCCGAGCGGGGGATGACTTTTTGGACGGTGGTGGAGAAGGGCTCAGGGAAAATCATCGGGCAAGGGGGGTTGGTGCCGATTGAGTTCAATGGTTCAGAGATTGAGCTTGGGTATCGGCTTGGAAAGGATTATTGGGGGAAGGGGTATGCCACGGAGATTGCTCGGGCGGTGGCGGCGTATGGGTTTGGGGAGTTGGGGATTGATGAACTTGTGGCGGTGTGCTTTCCTGAGAATGTAGCGTCGCGGCGGGTGTTGGTGAAGGTTGGGTTTGTGGAGGTTGGGGAGTCGGAGTTGTATTATGGGGTGCCGACGGTGGTGTATCGGATGGGGAAAGATGGGGAGAAGAGTTGAACGCAGAGGTCGCAAAGATCACGCAAAG
>JAESRA010000262.1 GCA_016764895.1 Phycisphaerales bacterium
ACGGGCTGGAAGCCCATCCCACCAGAGAGAAGATTCAAACAGTCCCGTACATCCGGTCCCCCGCATCTCCAAGCCCAGGAACAATGTACCCCTTCTCATTGAGACGCTCATCAAGCGCAGCCGCATAAATCGTCACATCAGGATGATCCTGATTGAGCCGCGCCACCCCCTCAGGCGCAGCAACAAGACAAATCATCCGCAGATCAGTCGCCCCAGCATCTTTGAGCATCGCAATCGCCGCCGACGCACTCCCCCCAGTCGCCAGCATCGGATCCACAAGAATCACAGGCCCAGCATCAATATCCACAGGCAACTTATTAAGATACGCAATCGGCTCCAAAGTCTCCTCATCACGAGCAAGACCAAGATGCCCCACACGAGCCTCAGGCATCACCTCAAGAATCCCATGAATCATCCCAAGCCCCGCACGAAGCACAGGCACAATCGTAATAGTCCCAATCAACTGCTCCGCCGCCGTGCTCGTCACCGGCGTCTGAACCACCACCGACTCAGTCTTAAATGACCGCGTCACCTCATACACCATCAACCCCGCAATCTGAGACAGCGTCGCCCGAAACGGCCGATGCAGCGTCTCCTGATCACGAATAATCGTCATCTTGTGAGCAATAAGTGGATGATCAAAAACAATAAGCGGTGACGGTTCATTGGTAGCCATTACCAAGTCTATGGCATCAAATCCCAAAGACTACACAAAAAAACCCCGAAGCCACAAGGACTTCGGGGTCGAAATATCGAATCAATCAGCCAGGCAAAGCCCAACCAATCAAAGATTATGGACAGCCCGCACTGTACGCGGAAAGGAATGAAGAAATATCAAAGAAATCAAAGGTACCATCACCAGTAAAGTCCGCCGATGGATCCTCAGTGCTAAACGCCGTGAGGAATGCAGAAATATCAAAGAAGTCAAGAACTTCATCACCGTTCATGTCGGCAAGACAGCCAGTGGCAAGTGTCGGAACAATCCCGGCAAAATCAAGAGTGTTGGCACCCTTAAACGAACTCACCGATGTCGTACCGCTGACTGGTGGCGAGTCAGTCTCGAACCAGTAGTTGTACATAGTGCCCCAACGGACAGCATTGCCCATTGAGTTCTGAGATTCATTCTCACTATTCCATATCACACCATCAGTACCTTCAACCGGTGCCCAGTCGGTCGGATTTACACCCGAGTCGACTGTTGAGTGGTAGTCAACATCATTGAAACCAAAGTTTGCAGTCCCGGTGTTAACTGGCACAGAGAATGACGCAACACCCAGATCAGAGTTCTGGTTGTAGACACCGTAGTCATAACGCCAAGTCCCGCCACCGAGATCGGTTGCTTTAGAAGCGACGATAATGCGGCCTTCGCCTGGGTAGTCTTGCTCGGTGATCACGACATCCGCGTTGTGCGCCTGCCATGCGTAAATCGCAGGCACTTCACGGTGGATGGATCCTGCGGTGCCTGCATTGAAGCTTGACTGATTGATATTGAGTCGCTTGTAGGACGCGTTATTCATGTTGGTGCCATGGACGAGTTCATCCTTGATGACATAAACGCCCTCGACATAGAAAGTCGCCGTTGAGTCAGTAATGTCAGTCTGCTTGACCTGGATGCGTTTAAAGATCGCATTGCCACCCTGATTGATACCGGTGTATGGGTACACGAAGTCGCCGGTGAATGCATTGACTTCTGTGCGAGGACCAAGGTCGCCCTGCGCGCCGTTGAGGCCAGCACCATAAGGATCCGAGCAACCAGGCCCAAGAGCCGAGAAGGTGCCGCCAGGCTGGCATGGCTGGCAAACCGAGCCCTGGAGTGCAGCAAACGAGTGCTTGACCTGAGTCACACCAAGCTGAGTAAGACGCTCGGTTTCGTTATCATATTTCCAGATGGTGACAGCGATAACCGGATGGTCCGGCGTGCCGTCGATCCAGTTTGCGTTGGATGTCCCGATATTACAGGCTGTTGTGCCAACCGAATAAGCACGGATGCCGCCGATGAGCCCGTGGTTCTGAACATCAGGCAGAGCGCCACAGATGACATCGGGGACTGCTATAGCGGTACCAGTACATGCGGCCAACACAGCCGCGAGTGCGAAACGATTCATGTTTTTTCCTCCAAGTAGGATTTTCAGATGGTTTTGTTGTCTTCAGAATACAAGGGTTCAAGGCCAATTGGTAGCCAATTCTCAAGAGTTTAACAGTTAATTAAGCCTAACAAATGCCTGCCCCCATGGTTGTCACGGACATCCGGCACCATACGAAACCAAGAAACCGCTGATATCAAAGAAATCGACCGAACCATCACCGTTCCAGTCAGCAACAGAACTACCCGCTGCAAGCTCAGTGAGAAAGGCACTGATATCAAAGAAGTCGACCGAACCATCACTATTGAGGTCAACAGCACACTCAGTGACAAAAAGATCACACGCCGCATCGTTGTCCAAGTACGACAACATCCGGTCCTGCACCCGAGAGTGGAACCGGAGATCAAGATTCGAGAGCCCGCCGGGGCAAATATGGCAGTACGACATGATCGTGGAGTCGAGCGCCTGTGAACAATCGCCATTGCCACAGTTATCAATAGCCGGAGTGTATGAATCATGGGTATGCCCGGTACCAAAATTATGCCCCATTTCGTGGGCACACACCATGATATCCCAGTTGTTGTGGGAGTTGTCCTGAAGCGGATTGGGGAAGAACCCGTCGAGGTTCGCGCTCACGCCAATACCCCACCAATCGCTGCACGCAGTCGCAAGATACGCAACCCCGCCGCCAAGCCCGCGGGCACTCAGCCCTTGGACTGCAACTCGATCAATATCTGCCTCAGCTCCGGTGTTAAACTCAAGTTGCACATCATCAAGGAAGTCGATAATACTCGACCCACCATACGGATCATTGTTGGCTGCGTAGGTCCGCAAAAACGAGATCGAGAGCGTCATGTTCATGTCGCGGTCATAGATCGTTGAAATCGCAGCCAGCAGCGACGAAGCATACGAAGCCGACGCAGTGGTATTGCCTCCAAAGAGCCATGCCGAGAACTCATAATCAGTCTCCACCGCAATACCCGCATCACGCTGTTGAGGCATGCCCAACGGAGCTTGCTGCCCATCAAACCCAATAAAATCATCCGCAATCTGCAAGGCCAGCGGGTTGAACTCCGGGTTATTCATATCCACCGCACAGTTCTGCCCCAGCGGAGTAATCCCAAGCATATTGGCCGGGAAGACCGCCAGATCAGAAACCGCCTTGGCCTGACCATCAAACTTACCCGCAGAAATAATATGTGTATCCCTGCCAAACTCAAGCAACCCAGAGGTCCCAAAAGGCGTCACCGCAATGTACACAATCTGTGACTCATCGCCAGCAACATGCCCCCGAAGGTGAACATCGCCCGACAAATCAATGCCATGCTCCACACCATCAGCATCCACCGAAACAATCCGCGCATTTGGAGCAAACGGACTAAAGCGTTCAAGTTCCAAATCAACAGGGGTTCCATCCTGAAGCGTGATCGACATCTCAACAATGTCGCCCAAAAGCACCTGTGTAAACGAGCCCGCATCCGTCAACGCCGCCCGGCTCGCCTCGATTGGAATCGAATGGGCATGGAGTACCTGCTGAGATTTGATCGGCTGAGACACAGGAGCCGCAAGGGCCGTCATCCCAATGGCGGCGGAAGCTGCAGTGGCGAGTAGCATGGTCAAACGCATATTTTCTTCTCCGGTTCATGTTGAAAGCAGATCAAAGCAGTCATCGCGGACACCTCCATAAATCCCTCTCTAACATCCAGAGAAATCCAAAGATGATGGCCAAACAGACCACGCCTCGTCTACGGGTTCAGTTGTAAAAACACAACGCGGGGAGAGTTCCCCTGTTCTGATGCCATTCGATTCGGATATTTGAGGGGATTGGTTCCCCATACTGTGTGTTTTCCACTCATTCGGCGATGATCATATCCCCCGACCCAATAAAAACCCGCGTTTAAACGCGGGCTGGGGGGGGGGGGGGGGGG
>JAESRA010000263.1 GCA_016764895.1 Phycisphaerales bacterium
AAAACTCATGCGGGTACCGATCCGCCGCGGCCCGAGGCATCCCGCACCGCTCAAGCAAACTCTCAACCCGCTCGCGAAGCTCGGCCTTGTCGGTCACCATTCCATGAATAAGCAACGGCTCACCAATAATCGTAGCAACCCGCATTCTGGGGTTGAGCGATCCAGCCGGGTCTTGGAACACGATCTGCATATCGCTGCGTAGCTTTTGAAGCTCAGAGCCCGACGCCGTGAACATATTGTGACCCTCAAAGGTGACGGTCCCCGCCGTCGCAGGCACCAAACGCAGCAGCGTCCGACCAACAGTCGTCTTCCCACACCCAGACTCCCCCACAAGCCCGAGGGTCTCGCCCTTACCAATCGAGAACGATACATCGTCCACGGCTTTGAAATGATCCGTCACCCGCTGCAACAACCCAGTCCGAATCGGAAAATAAGTCTTGAGACCCCGAACATCAAGCAACGGCTCAACCTGAGTGGACGGGGACGAAGATTTTGGTGCAGCAGCAGTATTGGTCATGGGGTATGGTATCCATTATTCGGCCACTTTGCAGGGCTTTACCTCTCAAAGCCCGGTAATCGATCCCGCCCCCAAATCCCCAACATATTCATACCGCCATTCCCCACATCCCCCTGACACCCTTCACTTGCATCAACATTCACCCGATCCAGTTGACGCGGGCAAGTTTGGGTCTATTCTTGCCTTCCGACATCCGTAAACGGATGCATCGGGCTGGTAGCTCAGTTGGTAGAGCACGGCATTGAAAATGCCGGTGTCCCCGGTTCAAGTCCGGGTCAGCCCATTTCAAACAACCCAATCACACACAACTCAACACACACAGCCAACACAAAAAAGGGCCGCCCACAATGGATGGCCCTTATCAATTCAACCCAATCTCCCAATCACGGACATCCAGCAGCATAATCTGCAAGGAACACCGAAATATCAAAGAAATCGAAGACCGTGTCGTTGTTGTAATCGACCGAGTTGGCCAAGAAGAACGAGATATCGAAGAAGTCAATGACCAAATCGCAGTTCAGATCTGGGGGACAGCAGTGAATACCGCCCGGCCCATACAGCACCGTCTGAAAGTGCGCCGCCGGAATATACCCACTCCCCGGAGGCGCAGGCGGAATCGTACACGACAAGCCACCAAAGAACCAAGGCCCCTCCAATATCATCCCGCCATCTAAAGGATCCACAAACCCGGTATTGAACATGTCCTCAGTCACCCCAGCCGTCGGCCCATCAGGTATCCAACTCCATGTCATCTCAGCAGAATCATATTCTGGATAACCAGGAGTTGGCGAACCAAACGACACACCAGCAGTAGCATGTGCAAGTGGATCGCCATCAATGCCAGTTTGTAAATCTGAATCACCATCAGCATTGTCAACATCAACAGTGCCAGGCTGATTAAAATGCACAGACCAACCCCAATCGGCAAGCCCATCGAGATCCAGATCAATGTCCGGAATACCCGGAAGACCAGAATACGACTCATCAAGGTTCGCATTGTGAACTGCAGCACCCTGAAGATCCGAATCGGTATCACCGATCTCAAAAATCAGCGAAGTGCCAGATGAACCCGAAGCACTCAAATCCACATCAACGATATATTTGACAAGCGGATACGAGTCCGTCGCAGAGTCATAAAGTGCCCCTGGAAGATTATAAAATCCAAAAGAAATCAGCGGCGCATTGACACAACCAAACACAGGGTCACGCCCGTTCATGGCGTCGTAATAAATCCAGTTCCCCGCAAAACCCACAACCCCGTCAGCCATCCCATCAGGAATCCCCTCAGGCCCAGTCAAATCAACATCGGGGTGATTAGAAATCCAGTGGATCTGCACACAATCCACCACAGTATCCATCGCAATATCACCCCAGTCAAAAAACCACTCAGGAGGCATCATCGAAGTACATCCCGAAGACGGACAATCCCCAGTGACGGCCCAAAAAAAACTAGTCAAATCACCCTGACTGATACACTGAGCCCCACTGTCTGCAATCCAAATCTCAGTATTAGGCTCAGACGCCGGGCTCTGCAAACCATCCCCAAGCAGCGTGGTAATCTTCTCCCCAGTCGCAACATTGTAATAGATATAGGCCACATGCTCAACTGGACCAACACTCGGATCAACCTTGGTAGGCACCTCGCCTCCAATGGCCGATCCAGCCAGCCCCGCAACAACAAATACATTCAAAATCTGTGCCTTCATGGCAACGCCCTTTCTACCCAACGAAAACTGTGAAAAAATGCAGAACAAATACAGACATACAGTTTACCACAAATAAACAATTTACGCAATACAATTCGATCTTTATCACACAAAAAGGGCCATCCACAACGGATGGCCCCTGCTCATTGAAAAACCCTCATCTCAATCACAAAGAATCACGGGCAACCAGCCGCATATAACGAAAGGAATGTCGAGATATCAAAGAAATCAAACACCGTGTCATCATTGATATCAACCGAGTTCGCTAGGAAGAACGAAATATCGAAGAAGTCAATGACCCCGTCGCAGTTCAAATCCGCAGGGCAACAACCATCGCCAGGCCCATACAACACGATCGCAAAACTCCCAGGCGGGACAAAGACACTTCCAGGAGGCGCAGGATCAACCACACAGTACATTCCACCAAACCACCAAGGGCCTTCTAAAACAATCCCGCTGGTGACTGAATCAATATACCCAGTATTAAACAGGTCCTCGGTCGCTCCCGGGTTCACACCATCATAGATCCAAGCCCAAGTATCTGACGCTGAATCATACTCAGGATGCCCAGGACTCGCCAAACCAAAGACAACACCGGCGGTGCCATAGTTCAATGGATCACCATCAACACCGGTTGCAGGGTCCGAGTCACCATCAGCATTATCAACATCAACAGTGCCGGGCTGGTTGAAAGTAAGCGACCAGCCCCAATCAGCCAATCCATCGTCATCGGGATCGATGTCCGGGACACCCGGAAAACCGTTGAAACGAAGATCCATGCGAGCATTGTGAACAGCAGCACCCTGAAGATCAGAATCAGTATCACCGATCTCAAAGATCAACGAAGTACCAAATGATCCCGATGCACCCAAATCAATATCGGCGGTGTACATCGAAACAAACTGGTCACCAGGATCAGACACCTCACCAGGCAAGTTGTAGAAACCAATGCTAATCAGTGGTGCATTAATACATTCAAACTCTGGAGATCGCCCGTTCATGGCGTCATAGTAAATCCAGTTCCCAGCAAAGCCAGGAACCCCATCACCGATACTATTGAGATCGGTGTCGGTATCCTGATGGTTGGTGATCCAGTGAATCTGAACACAATCAACAACCGTGTCCATCGAAATATCAGCCCAATCAAAGAGCCAGTTCTCGGTGTTCGAAATGAAAGCGCCTCCGGTGGTGGTGCTAAACGAATCAATAGCGTAGAAAAAGCCCCCACCATCACCAGAACACCCAGCCATATCACCCATCACCCAAATCTCAGACCCGGCCTCCCCATCCGCCGGGCTCTGCAGACCATCCTGCATCAGCGTAGTAATCTTCTCCCCGGTCACTATGTTAAAGTAAATATGAGCAACATGCTCGACCTGACCAGCACTTGCATCAACCTTGGTAGGCGACTCGCCTCCAATGGCTGACCCAGCCAGCCCCACAATTACAAATACATTCAAAACCTGTGCCTTCATGGCAACTTCCCTTCTACCCTGACGAGGGTACAATAAATATGGCAATCCGAACGAACACCACCTAACAATCTACTATATCACAACATACATACAAGTAGATTCTACAAACCAAACAATATGACCAGCCATAGAAGTCGGTCGCAACTCAGCAAATCTTGCCCGTCATCAATCGCTCACCTGAGCGACTCGAACAAAACAAAACCGCCGATTAAATAAAACTATACCTCAAAGCAAAACCCTCTTTGAAAATACGCCAAAAAATAACATACAGACACAACCTGTTCGCACATGCTCCAAAACGGTTCCCCCCCATTCCCCCCCATCTTAACAAATAAGTAAATTCTACCACAAACCGCCCCTCACCCCCCAACCC
>JAESRA010000264.1 GCA_016764895.1 Phycisphaerales bacterium
CCTCTCACTCGCATGGGCCATCACCGAACATCTTGCACAGGCCCATGGCTCTGGACCACGCACACTCTTTGCCACCCACTACCACGAAATCACCGAACTCGAAGAACACCTAGAAAACCGCGTCAAAAATCTCAATGTCGCCGTCAAAGAATGGACCAGCGAAGACGGCGTACAAGAAATCGCCTTCATGCACTCCATCCGACCCGGACGCGCCGATCAATCCTACGGCGTACATGTCGCCAAACTCGCAGGCATCCCCACCAGCGTCACAAGCCGCGCCGCCGAAGTCCTCGAATCACTCTCAGTCCAACAAGCCGACCGCATCGACTCTACATCAGTCACCAAAGCCATCGCCGCATCCAACACAAAAGCAGTCACCAAAGCAAACAATGATTCATTGGGCCAAATGGGACTCTTCACCGAATTCATCAACCACCCCGTCGTCAACGAACTCCGCGAAGTCAAACTCGACGACATGACCCCAATGCAAGCCTTCGACGCACTCCGCACTCTTCAAGAACGCGCATCTACCGATTCGTGAATCAGAAACTCATATCTTCAAACGCAAACATCCAGTCCTCATGAACCGCCCAATTCCCGGCATGAAACTTGACCGTGTTGCAATCAATCAACTCCCCCTCTTTGCCACACGCCAACCCAAAGGTTTCATATCGGACACAAAGGTATAGGACTCGGAATATCTGATTCCCCCGCCCGATCAGCAAAATTTGGTAGGCGGCCTGTAACGATTATACGGATTACGACGGTTAGTGAATACAGACAAGAGACATTGATCTTCATTCATGATACCACAATGAATAATCCGATTCGATAATTGCAGCATGTCCACAAAACCATCCCTCAAGTGTGTGCTGTCCTTGGCAGCGGGTTGCGGCTCCCTCCTGACAATCGGAGGCCTCGGAGCCTGCTCCCAGCAAATCAAAGTCCAGCGGATCGAATACGAACCACCCACCACCGTCGCAGCCATCGAACTCGAAAGCGTGGACACCACCCCAGACTTCCAAGCAAGCACCCAACTCACCCAGCCTATCGCCCCCCTAAGCACCATCGAGCAAGCACGCGATGCCCTCGAAGCCATCTATGACCTCGATGCCCAACTCGTCGCCTCTTCAATGCAAGAGGACCCCAACCGGATCCATTCGCTCATCATGATCGCCGAGTTTGACCGCCAACACGCCGACACACTCATGACCATCATCGAACGCTTCGGCTGGCCAACCCGCGACATGGTCGGGCTCAAAGCCGTCCAAGGCGCCTACATCGCCATCCAGCACGCCGGTCATAACCCAGACTTCCAGTCCAACTGCCTCGCACTCATACAGCAACAAGTCGACCAAGGCGAACTCCCCGGCGCCTTCCTCGCCCTCATGACCGATCGAATCTCAGTCTCACGAGGCGAATCACAAATCTACGGCACCCAAATGACCATGGCCCCAAACGAATTCGGAGTCATGCGAGCCGTCCCCTCAGCAGCCATCTGGAAAGAAGACCTCCTCAACGAACGACGAGCCGCCCTCGGAATGCCCACCCACCAGCGATTCATCAAAGCCATCGAAGTAGCCTACTTCGATTCGATCAAACAATCAGAATCAGTCATCACATCAGTCCCCACCGAATAAAAAACAACCAACTCCACCCAACCCCTCCAATGATCGGACTCTGTTCTCGGACGACCATTTTTTTGAGCATTCAAGAGGAACATATGCTTTTTTGATGCGTATTGATTGATGCGTCTATTCAGACGCCGTGTTCTTATCAATATCGCTTGCCCATTGCACCGTTCTGTGGTGTATTTCTGTCAATGGTCTCGTTTACTTCATCCAAAGAGAAGAGGATTCTTATGCTGACTGCGTTTTTTGCTATAGCCCTTGCCGGTGCAGGTGCTGCCCCTGCCATCACCGCCCCCGCTGCGCCCACAAATGTGGTCCATGTCGACCGGTTTAATCAACCCGATTACAACCTGCAAATCATCTCCGACACCGAAATTGTCATCGATGGCCACACCTACGAATCATGGAACGCAGTCGCCAACTCAGGCTACTACCACCAAAACGGTACCAAGTGCGGCGTAGACAACATGATGCTCCAAGCATTCGACCAAGTCGCCACCGCAGGCGGCGCAGACTGCAGCTTCTCAAGAACAAATGTCCTCCCAGAATACGACCCCTCCGTCGAAAAATACCGCATCCCCGTAGTCGTCCACATCATCCAACGAACCAACGGCACCGGAGCCATCAGCGACGCAAGAGTCCACTCACAAATCGATATCCTCAACGAAGATTTCCTCGCCATCGCAGGAACAAACGGCGCACCAGGCACCGATTCACAAATCGAGTTCTACCTCGCAGAAATAGACCCCAACGGAAACCCCACCACAGGCATCACACGCTCAACAAACAACACCTGGTTTAACGACAGCGGCGCATACTACAACACCCTCGCATGGGACACCAACCGCTACCTCAACATCTACACCAACAGCGCATCAGGAGCCCTAGGCTATGTCCCAGACCTGCCACAAGGCGGGATCGCAGGATCAAACTCAGACCGCATCGTCGTCCTCTACTCCGCCTTCGGACTCAACCCCTCCTTCTCCCCATTCCACCTAGGACGAACAGCAACCCACGAAGTAGGACACTACCTCGGCCTGCTCCACACCTTTAGCGGCGGATGCGCCGGCGGAAACTGCTACCGCAGAGGCGATCTCATCTGCGACACAAACGATGAATCAAGCCCAACATTCGGATGCCCAGGATCACGAACAAGCTGCAGCTCACAAGCACCCATAGATAACTACATGGATTACTCCGACGACCGCTGCATGGAAAAATTCACCCCAGACCAGTCAAACCGCATGCGATGCTCACTCATCAACTACCGACCAAACCTCTACACCACGACCAACAGCCCATGCTCAGGTTCCGACTTGGCAGCACCCTTCGGCGAACTCGACTTCTTTGACATCTCAGCATTCCTCTCCCTCTACACAGACGACGACTCCGCCGCAGATGTCAACGGCGACGGCTCCATCGACTTCTTCGACATCTCAGGTTTCCTAACCGTCTTCTCACTAGGATGCCCATAATCCAATAATCCACACAATCCAAAGTACGCACACAAGCCCTCGCATAATGCGAGGGCTTTTTATATCAATCGAGGATCAGGCCAAAGCTCCGTTCATGAAACCTCTGTCCATCCAACCCATTCCGCGCTAGAATAGAGCAGTCTGACCAACTCCATGCCGCCTTAGCTCAGTTGGTAGAGCGAAGCTTTCGTAAAGCTTAGGTCGTGAGTTCGAATCTCACAGGTGGCTTTCACCCCCCAACCCCCCAACCCCCCTCCCAAC
>JAESRA010000265.1 GCA_016764895.1 Phycisphaerales bacterium
CCTACGGCACCTTCACCGTCACCCACGACATCACCCAATACACCAAAGCCGACATCTTCTCACAAGTCGGCAAAAAAACAGAAATGTTCCTCCGCTTCTCGACAGTCGCAGGCGAAAAATGAGCCGCCGACGCCGAACGCGATGTCCGTGGCTTCGCCATGAAGTTCTACACCGACCAAGGCAACTGGGACCTCGTCGGCAACAACACCCCCGTCTTCTTCATCCGCGACCCCTACAAGTTCGCCAACTTCATCCACACCCAAAAACGCGACCCAAAAACAAACCTCCGCGACAACGACATGCAATGGGATTTCTGGTCCCAGTGCCCAGAGTCCCTCCACCAGATCACCACCCTCTTCTCTGACCGAGGCATCCCCGCCTCCTACCGCAACATCAACGGCTACGCCTCCCACACCTACTCATTCATCAACGAAAAGAACGAACGCGTCTGGTGCAAGTTCCACTTCAAAACAAACCAAGGCATCAAAAACTGGATGGACGACGAATCCGCCAAAGTCATCGGCCAAGACCGCGAATCACACCAACGCGACCTCTTCAACGCCATCGAAAAAGGCGACTTCCCAAGCTGGACACTCAAAATCCAAATCATGACCCAAGCACAAGCCGACACCTTCCAATGGAACCCGTTCGATCTGACCAAAGTCTGGCCCCACGCCGACTTCCCCCTCATCGAAGTCGGCCAAATGGAACTCAACAAAAATCCAGAGAACTACCACGCCGAGGTCGAACAAGCCGCCTTCAAACCTTCCAACTTCGTCCCAGGCATCGGCCCAAGCCCAGACAAAGTCCTCCAAGCCCGCCTCATGTCCTACTCCGACACCCACCTCCACCGCCTCGGCGTCAACCACCACCAAATCCCCGTCAACACCCCGCGCTGCCCCGTCATGCACACCATGCGCGACGGCCAAGGCGCCACCGCCCAAACCTACGGCTCATCCACAAACTACTGGCCCTCAACCCGCCCAGACGCCGCCCTCCCCGACGAACAGTTCCACGACCCAACATGGGACCTGGGCCAAACCGTCGTCGACCGCTACGACTCAACGGTCGATCACGACGACTACACCCAACCCGGCAACCTCTATCGCCTCTTCGACGACGCCGAAAAAGACCGCCTCACCACCCGCATCGCTGGTGCCCTAGGCGACGCCCGCAAAGAAGTCCAAATGCTCCAACTCTGCCACTTCTTCCGCGCCGACCCAGACTACGGCCAACGAATCGCCACCAAACTCGGCATCGAAATCCCCAAAAACATGTAAACCCACGCCCTGAATATTTTTCAAATCTTCAACAAGCCGCACCCGTAAGGGAGCGGTTTTTTTCATACATAAACCCGTGGCACAGGCGTCCCGCCTGTGTCTTCTCTCACAATCTTCGGTAGAACGGGCTTCCAGCCCGTTTCTTCAATCCTTATCCCCAACCACCGCCCGTTCGATGATCTCAAGGAGCCGGGTGCCCTGCTCACGCCCGATGTCTTCATCGGGTTTGAGCAGGTCTTGGCGGTCACAAAATCCCCCGCTTAAGCTGCGCGTAAGCAGGGCACCCGGCTGTTGTAGTCGCTCATGCTTGTAGTATATCTGAAACAGATCATGCTGCAATTTCAGCGGAACCTTCGCGAGTTCAATCGTTCCTTTGCCAAGTTTCTCGCGGCTTTGCTCGCGCCTCGCTCAGAGAAGGCAATGAGATCGTCCCTTGTCATGTCTTCGAGAAACCCATCAATTGCTTGCACCTGATACCGTCCACACACCGCGGACAAAAGAAGCTCACGAATGTCTTCAGACCAAGGCGTGCTCCAACACTTCCGTATTGCAGCCATTTCTTCAACAACTTGGCTATTCCCGTTTGCCGACAGAATCTTTGACACATACTCAAACTGTGAATCCGTCAGATCTGCATAGGCTCCTCGGATCAACGAGTGGCAGATGCCACCTTCTTGAGAATATCGCATGTCGTGCCGATCAAGCCAAATTAATTGGTAAAGTTCAAGATCACTAATGTTTGAATGAAAGCTGAGCCATTTGATCAGTGACTTGTATCGATAATGCTCAGGGTTGTCATCGGCTTCCGAATCTTCATCGATACTCCGAGCCTGTATCGCCTCAAGAAAATCCTTTAACTGTTCCTGAAACTCATCTACAGTAAGTATCCCCCAGTGGATCCACTCAATGGTATAGCCCAACACCTCAAGCTCGGCATCGAGTGTTATCTCATTGGGAGTAAGCGGCCCTATCGAGTTGGTAAACTGCTCACTCACGCCAACTGCTTCGCCTCATTCAACTTCTTCCGAATCACCGTATGCAAAATCCCACCATTCCGAAAATACTCAATCTCCACAGGCGTATCCACCCGGCACATCGTCACAAACTCAAAGCTCGTCCCATCAGCCCGAGTCACCCTGATCGGCACATCACACCTCGGCGACAAATCCGCAGGCATCAACACATCAAACACCTCATCACCCTGAATCCCAAGCGACTCAGCCGAGTCCCCGTTCTTAAACACCACAGGCAACACCCCCATAAACACCAAGTTCGACCGATGAATCCGCTCAAAGCTCTCCGCAATCACGGCCTTGACCCCAAGCAACAGCGTCCCCTTGGCCGCCCAGTCACGCGATGACCCCATCCCATAATCCTTCCCCGCAATCACAACCAAAGTCGTGCCCGCCGCCTTGTAATCCATCGCCGCGTCGTAGATGTATTCAACCGGCGCCGACGCAAGATCGTTCCCCTTGGTAAAGTTCCGCGTCCAACCACCTTCGGGTTGCTTGCCACCTTCGGCGGCCACACGATTCTTCACCCGAACATTGGCAAAGGTCCCGCGCGTCATCACCCGGTCATTGCCACGCCTCGAACCAAACGAGTTAAAATCACTCGCCGACACACCCTGAGCAATCAAATACTGCCCCGCCGGCGTCTCCGGCTCAATCCGACCCGCAGGCGAAATGTGATCCGTCGTCACCGAATCCCCAAGCAAACACAACACCCGAGCATCGGCAATCTTACTAAACCCAGGCGCGTCCTCGGTCATCCCCTCAAAGAATGGCGGGTTCTGAATATAAGTGGACTTGTCCTCCCAAGGAAACAAAGCACTCTGCGAAGCGGGCACATCATTCCACTGCTCATTCTCCGTATACACCGAACCATATTTTTCAACAAACTGCTCAGTCGTCACGCATGAGGCCACCGTCTCAGAAACCTCTTGATTCGTAGGCCAAATGTCACGAAGGTACACATCCTTGCCATCCGGAGTTTGACACAACGCCTCGTTGTACACATCAACATCAATCCGCCCGGCCAGCGCATACGCCACAACCAAAGGCGGCGACGCCAAGAAGTTCCCGCGAATATCCGGATGAATCCGACCCTCAAAGTTCCGATTTCCAGACAAAATCGAAGCCACGGCCAACCCCCCCTCCTTGATCCCATCTTCAATCTCACTCGGCAAAGGCCCAGAGTTCCCAATACAAGTCGTGCAACCATACCCAACAGTCTGGAACCCGATCGAATCAAGATCCGCGCTCAGGTTCGCCTTATCCAAATATTCAGTCACAACCTTCGACCCAGGTGCCAGCGAAGTCTTCACCCATGGCTTCCGATTCAACCCCAACGCCCGCGCCTTGCGCGCAACGAGCCCCGCCGCCACCAGCACATCCGGATTCGAAGTATTCGTGCAACTGGTAATCGCCGCGATCACAATCGACCCGTGCGTAAGCTCAGAAGTCATCCCAACCTCAGCCGGATGCGAATCAGCCG
>JAESRA010000266.1 GCA_016764895.1 Phycisphaerales bacterium
CGGTGGGCAGTCGGGGTTGATTCAGTATCCTGCGTTGTCGCCTAGTGGCGATACGATTGTGTTCTCGGCTGCGGGTGATCTGTGGGCGATCAATCCGCAGGGTGGGTCTGCGACGCGGCTGACGGCTCATCCTGCGATCGAAGGGCGGGCGAAGTTTGATGCAGAAGGCAATCGGCTCGCGTTTGAATCCAATCGTGGTGGGGTTGCCAATATCTTTATTGCTGATATTGATGGGGCGGGGGCTTCAACGGTTTTGAGCGAGATTGATCGGGTGACGATTTCTGATCGGACGCAGTGGCTCGGTGGGTTCAGCAGCGATGGGGAGTCTGTGTTGTTCTCGGCGTATTTGTATCCTGAGATTTATCGTCAGCCGAGGATGTACTCTGCGCCGATTGATGGTGGGCCGATGTCGGATCTGACGGGGTCGTTTGGGCGGGCGCCGTACCAAACTTCTGATGGGGATTCTGTGTATTTTATGCGTGGCTACTACTACCCGTTTCGTGTGATGTATCGCGGGTCTGGGAATCTTGATATTTGGAAGTTCTCCAAGGGCAGCGGAGAGTTTACGCAGATGACCGGGTTTGACGGGAACGACATGGACCCGTGCCCGCTTCCTGATGGGTCTTTGCTGTATGTGTCATCGAAGGATGGGCAATATAATTTGTACCGGATGGGTGCGGGCAAGTCGGATGCGAAGGGGCGCAGGCCGGGCAAGCAACTGACAGATTTTGCGCCCGAACAGAGCGAGCACACGATTATGGGTGGTATTCGTGATTTGAGTGTTTCGCGTGATGGTTCGACGGCGGTGTTTGTGGTGGTCAATACACTTTACACGCTTGATTTGAAGGATAAAAAGGCGTTGCCGGTGGCGGTGGAGTTCTCGATGGGGACCGATTCGGATCGGGATCGCGTGCGTTCTATTGATGCATCGAAGAAAGTTGCCGAGGGCGCAGTGCATCCGTCTGGCGATGCGATTGCCGTTGTTGCTCGCAATGAGTTGTTTGTCCGGTCTACTCAGGAGGATCATCCGTCGAGGCGGATTACTGATACGCCTGTGCGTGAGCGTGATATTGCGTGGTCGCCTGATGGGGAGGTGCTGTACTTTGTTGCTGATGATGAGGACTCGCTGGGTTCGATCTATGCGGCTCGGGTGACTTTGAGTAGTGAGGATCTCAAGCCGGCGGAGATCGAAGAAGAGATCGAAGAAGAGGTCGAGGGAGAGGTTGATGAGTCTGTCGAGGAATCTGTTGATGATGAAGTCGGCGAAGAGTCCGATGAAGATTCGGATGTGGACGAAGAGGCCGAGGAGCCGGAGGTTGAATCGGTGGATCATGCGGCTCGCTGGGCGGGGGCTCTTCGGTTTGAGATTTCGCCGATTGTTGTTGATGGCGGATTGGCCTTTGGGCCGACGCCGTCGCCTGATGGCAAGAAGCTGATGTACAAGCGGGATCGCGGGGATGTGGTGATCCGTGATTTGGAATCCGGCGATGAGCGGGTTATTCTTGAATCATGGTCTGATCCTGAGATACTGTGGGCGAGTGATTCGGTGCATGTGGTGTATTCGACTTATGACCTGAACTTTAATGCTGATATTTACCTGCTTGATACACGGCTTGGCGAGGATGGGCAGGGTAATGAACCCATAAACCTGACGCGGCATCCGGACCTGGATCACTCGCCTCAGCTTTCTGCTGATGGCAAGGTTCTGACTTTTCTTTCGGATCGCGGAGGCAATAATTGGGAATGGGATGTGTATGCGATCAATCTGGACAGCGATCTTGATGGGATGCGTGGGTATGCGCTTGATTCGTATTATGAGGAGGCGGTTGGGGATGCTAAGAAGCGTGAGCCGCTGGATGTGAATGATCCGCCGGAGATTGAGCCGTTGGAGTTTGATGTTGACGATGCGTATTTGCGTGTTCGGCGGATGACTTCGACGCCTGAGAGTGAGGATAATTTGGTGATGTCGCCTGGTGGGGACCGGATTGCGTTTTCGGTTGATGGTTCGTTTGTGTCGGTTGATCAGCACGGTAAGGAGCAGAAGACGATTCACAAAGGTTCGGTGTCGAACCCGCGAGTGTCGCTTGATGGGAAATCTGTTTCGTTTATCAGCGGCGGGCAGGCCCAGGGTTCTGGCATGACTGGCGGGGATACCACGGTGTATTTGGTTGATGCGAAACTTATGGTGGATTCGAGTGCGGAGCTTGCGCAGAAGTTTCATGAGGCGGCCGGGCGGTTCGGGATGGCGTTCTATCACCCGACGCTCAAGGGGCTTGATTGGGAGGGGATTACGGATCGGTATGAAGAGTTGGTGATGCAGACACGGACCAACGCCGCGTTTCAGCGTGTCGTAAATCTGATGTTCGGCGAGGTCAACGGCTCACATACCGGGATATGGGGCGGTGATGGGTTCAGTGCGAGTTCTGCACGCAATGGGTATCTCGGTATCGATTCGACACCGGTTGCTGATGGGCACCGCGTTGATCGTGTGTATATCCGAGGTGCTGTAGACAAGATGGATGACGGGATCATGGTTGGCGATGTCATTGTTGCGATCGGTGATGCCGATCTTGTTGCAACAGGATTGCGTGACCTGCATATGTCCATGGCGGGCATGAGCGGGTCTGAAGTGCTTGTTGAGTATCTCCGCATGAACGATGAGAGCGGCGAGATGGAGACCAGGTTTGGAATGATGACTCCGCTGAGTTATAGATCAAACTCTGTGATCCGGTATAGGCAAGAGGTACTGGATCGCCAGGGCGAGGTTGATGCGATGTCTGATGGGAAGCTCGGATATTTGCATATCCGTTCGATGGGGGCGGCTTCGGTGCGGGACTTTGAGCGTGATTTGTTCGCGGCCGCCGATGGGAAAGATGGGTTGATTATTGATGTGCGGGACAACGGCGGGGGGTGGACAACTGATGTGTTGCTCGCATCGCTGACGGCTCCGAGACATGCTTATACGATTCCTCGTGGCGCGAATCTCGATGATGTCAGGTCGGACTCGTACCCTCGTGATCGGCGGTTGATTTATGCGTATTCGCGGCCGATTGTGGTTTTGATTAACGAGAACTCGTTTTCAAATGCGGAGATTTTTGCTCACTCTATTCGGTATACCGAGCGTGGCCGGTTGATTGGTGTGCCGACCTTTGGTGGTGTGATTTCTACTGGGTCGTTCTCGCTGATTGACGGAACGAGTGTTCGTCGTCCGTTCCGTGGGTGGTATCTGCCGGATGGGACGGATATGGAGAACAATGGTG
Source organism: Phycisphaerales bacterium (assembly GCA_016764895.1). Taxonomy (GTDB): domain Bacteria; phylum Planctomycetota; class Phycisphaerae; order Phycisphaerales; family UBA1924; genus UBA1924. Next base: position 3,261 of record JAESRA010000266.1, read on the forward strand.
CCAAGCCCGATGTGTATGTCAAGCAGACGCCCGGCGATGAAGCTTCTGGGCAAGACCCACAGCTTGAGGCGGCGGTCAAGGACTTGCTCAAGACGATCAAGTGATCGGATTCATGATCGACCAATGAAAAGCCCCGCGATGCTTGTCGCGGGGCTTTGTTGTGTGAAGGGATGTGCCGATTACTTATCGTCGTCTGTGATACCGATGCCGGTGCGGACTGGATCGGCTGGCCGTTTTGGTGGGTGGTAGCTGTTGATTTTGATTTCATTGAGGAGATGCTCGACTGCTACATCGAGTTGTGGGTCGGCGCCATTGGTCATTTTGGATGGGTCTGCGATGACTTCGATGTCTGGGTCGACGCCGTGGCCTTCGATGCCCCATGTGCCGTCGAGTTCGTAGAATCCGAAGGTTGGTACTGCTGTGTATCCGCCGTCGATGAGCCCTGGCACGCCTGAGATTCCGACGAGCCCGCCCCATGTGCGGGTGCCGATGAGTTTGCCGAGGTTGTTGTGTTTGAAGAGCCAGGGGAACATGTCGCCGCCGGAGCCGGCGTTGCCGTTGATGAGCATTGCCTTGGGTCCTTGGTGTGAGTCGTAGGGCCATGGCCAATCTTTACCGTCACGACGCGCCCAGTAGTTGGTGCGTGGACGGTTGAGGAGTTCGATGAAGCGATTGGGGATTTGGCCGCCGCCGTTCCAGCGTTCGTCGATGAGGAGTGCTTGTTTGCCGATTTGGCCATAGAACTGGCGGAACAGTTCGTTTTGACCTTGGACGCCGGTGTTTGGGACATAGATGTAGCCGACTTTTCCATCGGATGCTTCTTCGACATAGCGGCGGTTGTCTTCGATCCAATCGCGGTAGCGGAGGTTTGTTTCTGATCCCATTGGCTTGATGGTGATTGTTCGTTCGTTGACGATTTCATCTCCTTCATCGTTTGTGTCTGCTGAGATCAGTGTGAGGTTTGTTTCGATCCCGGCAAGGCCTATGAATGAAGCCCATGGGTCGAGTGCGGTGTTTACAGCGATGTTGTTGACATGGGTGATGATGTCGCCTTCGTTGACATTTAGGCCATGGGCGTTGAGTGGGTTCCGGGCATCGGTGTCCCACGCGGCTCCTTCGTAGATGGTATCGATACGGAACCCTGTGTAGTTGGAGCCGGCGATGGTTTTGCTGGCGACCGAGTAGTCTGCGCCGAGCATGCCGACATTGGTATGGGGCTGCCCCTCGGCATCCCCGCCCCAGTAGTAGGCGTGTCCGACATTGAGTTCGCCGATCATTTCGCCGATGATGTAGCTGACATCTTCGCGTGAGACGGCGTCTTCGACCATTGGGAGGTAGTGTGCGAGGACTCTGTTCCAGTCAACGCCGTGCATATTTTCGACATAGAAGAAGTCGCGATTTCGGCGCCATGCGTCGGTGACGATTTGTCGCCACTCGTCTTTGAGCTCGACGGTTTTCATCAGTTTGGCGTTCATTCCGCTGACGGATTGGCCGGCTGATGCATCAGCAAATCCGAAGCCCGATGGTGTTGCGGCGATAATTTTCTTGCCATCACCGGAGATCGAGTATCCCATACATACAGGGAGGACGGTTTTTTCTGATGGTTCGTCGGCGTTGATGTCGTAGAGCTTGAGTGACGGGGCTTGCCCGGAGGTTCTAAGGTACAGCAGATTGCCTTTGTTGTTCGATGAGAGACTCCCGAAGTTGCCCGCCGGGATTTGAAGTTCAAAGCCACGGCGTTCAAAATCATCAAAGTTGATTTCGACAACCTCGGCGGCTTCGGTCTCTGAATCGGCGATTTCTTCGATTTCTTCTTTGGTGATCTCACTGGAAACACGCTCGGCGGTCCAGTTTGCGGTGAAGCTCATTGCTGGGATTTCGAGTGTTCCGGTCATGGTGTCGCCATCGAGTGTTCCTTTTTGGATCATCTTCATGCCGTTTTCGGTGGACTCGGAGTAGAACTCCATGGTGTCTTCATCGAAGGTGACAAGGTCGCCGAGGTCATCGGTTTCGCCCATCGACTCGGACTGCCCCATGATGTTGCCATCGTCGTCGATGATGAAGAGGAGTTTGAACTCGACTTCGTCCATCGGCGCTCCGAGTGCGGCCATGCCTGTGACGCTGCCTTCCCACTTGCCCCATAGTGGATGCTCGGTGTTGTAGCCTTCGAGGTATGCTGGTGATTCGTCATCAGATTCGTTATCAGATTCAGCATCGGCATCCTCGTCGGCTTCTGCGTCTTGGCCCTTTTCGGCGGAGTCTTGGGTGTCTTCATCCTCTTCCCAGGTTTCTTCATCGGATTCAAGCAGATGTTTGTTTTCTACTTCATCGTTGAGCGGGACAGCGATGATCCGTCCCGTTTCGGCGTAGATAAAGGTTGAGCCGACATCTTCATATTGTGGTGATGTGAAGTTGCGGTTTGAGGTGTAGTACAGGTAGTCGCCCTTCGAGGAGAAGGTTGGATTGGCGTCTGTGAAGAAGCCGGAGGTGACCTGGTGCTTCTGGCCGGTCTCGGTGTCGAATATCCAGATGGATGTCATGATCGATTCATCTGAGCCTTTTTCGTAGGCGATCCATTTGGAATCGTTGGACCATGATACATTTGGCTGGTTGGCCCATGGGTCGGTGTCGATCTCGCTCATGTCACCGGTTTGGACATCGACGAGACTCATCGCGCCGGCTTTGTCGATGATGATGATCGACTCAGAATCTGGCGACCATGATGAGTTCATCCAGTATGTCTTGTGGCCATCGGTGAGTTGGCGGGTTTGGCCTTTGCCATCGGATTGTGTGATGTAGAGTTCGTACTCGCCGTCCTGATCGGAGAAGTACGATATCCATCGTCCATCGGGGCTCCATTCTGGGCTGCGATCTGCGGCCCCCGATGAGTCGGTGATTTGGCGGACTGGTCCGTTTTCTTCGGGAACGGTGAAGATGTCGCCTCGGGCTTCAACGACGGCGCGTTTGCCTGTTGAAGAGATACCGCCGCCTGCGAGTTGGGCGAATGCGTTGACCCGCTTAGGCCGTAGTGATTCGCGGGCTCCGGGGATTTTAATTTTGATGGCTTTGGTCTTGGAGTTGCGGAGGTCAAGGAGGTGGATCTGTGAACCGAGTTGAAACACGATTTCGCCCTTGCCCGATGAACCGGGTCCCATTGATGCGAACTTGACATCGTTGTCGGCAAAATCGGTGATCAGTTTTGTTCGGCCGTTCTTGGTGTCGTAGCTCCAGATATTTAGGCGGGCTTTGTCGCCTTTGTCGGAGAGGAAGTAGACCTTGTCTCCATGCCACATCGGGGTGGTATCGGTGCCTTCCCAATCGGTGATTTTCTTGGCTTGGTTGGTGTTGAGGTTATAGAGCCAGATGTCTGTTGCCAGGCCGCCTCGGTATCGTTTCCAGGTGCGGAAATCGCGTGAGTCGGTTGTGTAGGCAATCCATTGGCCTGAGTCGTTGATCGAACCAACGGCTCCGTATGGGATTGGCAGTTTGCTTGGAATCCCGCCGTTTGGACTGACAGTGAAGAGGTTTTGCTGGGCCGGGTTCCCGGCCATTGCGTTGTACGAGAATAGTAGATCGCCTGTGTTGGTCCAGTCGTTGAGCCGTTCGTTGCTTGGGTGGTGTGTGACGCGGAATGGGATGCCGTTGTTGATTGTCACGGTGTAGAGATCGCGATCGCCCTCATAGTTTCCGATGAACGCGACGGCTGAGCCGTCGGCGTTGAACTTGGGGAAAGATTCCTGTCCGGGAGGGCTTGCGAGTGGTCGTGCGGTGCCTCCTTTTTTATCAACGATCCAGAGGTCATTTGCGTAGACAAATACGACTTCAGATTTGGAGACATCGGGGAAGCGGAACATCCCGGAGTTTGGTGTGGTATCTTGAGCAAGCGTGCCCGCTGAGATCATCAACGGCAGCCCGCTCGCTAGTGCGAGTATGGTGATTTTTTTCATGGTGTCCCATTATTTGGAGTACGGGTTTCTTGAGAGCCAAGGCAACGCGCCTCGATAAGCAGTTGTATGGATTTTTATCCTACAGGTTTCAGCCTGAGAGCAAGAATTGGCGGATTTCATGGCGAGGTGGACAAGGAATCTTGACTTTGGGGTTCAAGCGGCAATGATACTGGTCCTGATTGCGGGGTAGAGCAGTCTGGTAGCTCGTCGGGCTCATAACCGATGGTGGCACCCTGTTTCTCGACGAAGTGGGCGAACTGAACAGCGACGTGCAAAGCCGCCTGCTGACCCTGCTCACCCACCACGAAATACACCGTCAGGGCTCCCTGTCGCCGCGCAAGGTGGACGTGCGCATCCTTGCCAGTAGCCAGTTGGATTTACCCGGGCGAGTCGCCGAGGGCCATTTCCGCCAGGATCTTTATTACCGGCTCAATGTCATGGAGCTGACCCTGCCGCCGCTACGCGAGCGCCAGGATGACCTGCAAAGCCTCGCCAACACCCTGCTTGCCCGCGGCTGCGAGAAACTCAACCGCCACGACCTCTACTTCACCGATGCCGCCTGGCAGGCCATGGTCGGCTACAGCTGGCCAGGCAATGTGCGTGAACTGGAAAATGTCATCGAGCGGGCCATTATTCTCACCGAGGAAGACGGCATCGGCCCGTCACAGCTTGGCCTGAACCCCAACCGCACCCCTCAGCGTGTCAGCCGCGCCAGCCTGGACCCCAGCGAAGACCTGTCCCTGGAGGACTATTTCACCCGCTTCGTGATGGAAAACCAGGACAGCATGACCGAGACCGAACTGGCCCAGAAACTGGGCATCAGCCGTAAGAGCTTGTGGGAGCGCCGCCAGCGACTGGGCATCCCCCGCAAGAAGGCCGGCAACCGCCGCTGAGCGGCACCCGGGCAACTGCCGGCACCCCAGGTAGCGAGGGAAATGTCGGTTTTTTAATGGCGGCGCTTAAATTTGCGGTATTCCCTATAGGGAAACAGAGCGTCTCCCTCCGTGACCAGGCGCACAATGCGCACAAGTGTTACCTCGCTACACAGAGAGGTAACACTAAGGTTACAAACCCCGAAGAACTATTTACTCGCATTTTAAGTTTTTATTGCAAGGCGTTGTTTTTAAAGGAATTCACTCTTTGTTGCATTGCCCCAGTGGGACGGGCACTATGAATCCCACGCCAGCTAACAATAAAAACACCGGCGTACAGGCTCAAACAATAACAACAAGAAAGAAGAAGAATAATTTCACGAGCCAATGCAATGCTGCTGCAACTGATGATTGCAGCGACAAGGCAGAAA
>JAESRA010000267.1 GCA_016764895.1 Phycisphaerales bacterium
CAATACTCCACCCAAGCAATCGACTACGCCCTCCACGAACACGAAGAACTCGGCGAATCCATCCGCATCATCTTCGTAGGCATCTTCGCCCTCTACGCCATCGCCCTCCTCCTCCACCACAAACTCCCCAATTCAAAAAAGAAACCCGCAGGCATCGCCTCAGCACTCATCGTCGCCATCGCCTACTTCTTCGGCTTCATGTCCCTAGCCAACACAGGACACACCGGAGCCATCCTCGTCCACGACCTAGGCGTCCAAGCCCCCCTAGCCACCCCACCCTCCACAACACCAACTTCATCCAACAACAACAACAGCAGCTACAACAACAACAACAACAACAACAACAACGATGACGACGACTAACCACGCCCCCCTGACGAGCCACGACCATAAGGAAGTGTTCTATATCCTCAACCCCCAACCCAAAGGCCTCACTACTCACCAGGCCGGGTGCCCCGACTCGCCGTCTTCGGCGCGTCGGGTTATGGATTTGGATTTGCTTGGCACAATCGACAATCATGAAATACGACATCTTCGTTCTCGCTCTCGTCTACCAATAGACGGCCACAACAACATGGTTCACCCCAAAGGTTCATGTAGGGCTTGCCAAGAGGAGCGACAATCAGTTCACCACATTCGTCTGCAGTAATCCGGCGACGCCAAAACGCCCGGTCTTCATTCTGCAGGTTTCGATATCCAGATTGTTTCATTCGGTCATAACGCGGGGCTTCAAGTTTCAACTCGCTTTTTCTTAGCCATTCTTGGACACGCTCGATGTCAGTATCCATTTCCCAACTCTGGCGATACCGATCGAGCACGCACGGAATATCCGCCCGTAAATCCATTCCGCCAAGGACCGTGTAATCAACCCGGTCATCTTCCCAAGACGGCAGCAAGTTCTCGTCGTCATATTCCTCCTTTGAAAGACGCCAGCCCAATCCATCGCCAACCCCTAACCAAACATCGTCAACCTCATCCCAGTAGGCGCCCTCGACCCCACAACCCTCTACTTCTCATCCGAGTCCTACTACGACCACAACCTTGACGGTTTACAAGCCCATGCACCCTGCAAAATGCCAAACAATCGGATATACTGGAACTGAGTTGCAAAGTGTGCCTTCAATTCGGAGAATATTCACATGAGTGGACGAGTAGGACATCGGAAAAGGTTGGTCTGTGTCACCGCCGCCAATCTTCGTGCGAACCATTTATACCTCACTGGTCATTCTGATTTTTTTCCTGCAGATTGCTACGGAGCATCCTCCGCAAAAGAACGCACAGGAAAGATGATCCAACTTGATGTAGCTGGTATCGCAAACCCAGTATGGACAGACATTCCGACTGAAGCTAAAACCGGTAAACCCAGACGCTTCTTCAGGAAACGCGCGTGGGTACGCGAGTTTTTCTCAAAACACAATATAAAGCATGGTGACACAATCAGTATTGAGAGAGTAGATTCACATCATTTTCGGGTATCCCCCTTTGAGTCAAAGGGGCAACGCGATTGCCCAACATCTTTCATCTTTAACTCAGAGCCAGATGGAGACGGCCCAAGAGTCATCGAGTTGTTCGCAGGTTGTGGCGGTATGGCACTAGGATTCAAGGACGCAGGGTTTAGAACAGTGCTCGCAAACGAGTGGGATCGTGAAGCATGCGATACCCTCAGAGCAAACATTACCGACCGCGTACTCAACTGTGCTATTCAAGAAATCGAAGAGTTTCCAGAAGCAGATGTTGTCGTTGGCGGCCCGCCTTGCCAGGGCTTCAGCAATCTGGGAGAGCGTGTTCCAAACGACCCAAGAAACCAACTCTGGCGACAATACTTTCGCTGCATCGAACAGGTACTCCCAAAAGTATTTGTTCTAGAAAATGTTCAGCCCTTACTCAAATCTGCTGAGTTTATAGAGATTACCCGCGTCGCAAAGCGACTGGGCTACTCGATTGAAGGGAGAGTTCTCAACTCAGCAGACTTTGGTGTGCCACAAACAAGAAAGCGTGCGATCATCATCGGTTCTCGTATTGGAACGCCACGCTATCCCGAACCGACGCATGCAGATTTGAGTAAAAAAAATCTCCTCGATCGCAATCTACTGCCATGGCGAACTGTGAGAGATGCAATCGGGCATGTCCCGCTCGAACCGACCGGTCTCAACTGGCATATTGGACGGAATCCGACAGAGAAATCGAAACTTCGCTATCGATGTATTCCTCTTGGCGGAAACAGATGGGATCTACCCGATGAACTTACACCAGATTGCTGGAAGCGTAAAACCAAGGGGGGCACCGACCTATTCGGACGGCTTTGGTGGGATCGGCCCTCGGTGACGATTCGCACTGAGTTCTATAAACCAGAAAAAGGCCGATACCTTCATCCTGTTGCACATCGTCCTATCACACACTTGGAGGCCGCGTTGTTGCAATCATTTCCCGAGAACTTCAATTTCTGTGGTCGAAAGATTAGCGTGGGAGTACAAATCGGAAATGCAGTGCCGCCAATTCTTGCTCATGCAATTGCGAACAATGTAGCTGGCATGCTCGGAGTTGATCAGTCAGCTTCGAACTACAAGATCGCCGCCGTATGAAAAAGAAAACACGATCACCCGGAGCAAGAACAAAGCTTCGTACCTATTTTGAAGCCAATGTCGGCAAGATTATGACATCTGCGGAGCTTCATGAGGTAGCAAATGGGACAAGTGAGTGGGCACGCAGAGTTCGCGAGCTTCGCAACGAAGAAGGCATGCAAATACTCACCCACAATGACAGAGACAGTCTGGCGCCAGGCGAATACTTGATTGAAACTCTTACTCGACTCCCAGTTATCTCACGAGGCATTTCAGGAAAAATGCGGCTCTATATACTCGACCGCAATGGATTTACCTGCCAAGTGTGTGGTGCGGGTGCAGGCGAAGAATCCGGATGTGAACTGGGCAAGAAGTGCCGTTTGCAAATCGACCATACTGTGCCGATCAGCCAAGGCGGGACAGATGACGAAAATAACCTCCGCGCAGTTTGTGTTGGCTACAACAAAGATAAGTCAAATCTCAAGGTTTCCACATCTCGTGACGCAATTAGTGTCATGGTTCTCTTGCGCCGTCAGCCCCGGGATGTTCAACTTGAGATTTATCAGTTCTTGAAAAAGAAGTTTGGTGACAAATAGCCGGGTGCCCCGACCCGCCGTCTTCGGCGCGTCGGGTCTGACCTTTCTCTCCTCCCCCGGGCCAATTGGGGGGCGGGGGAGGTGCCCGCAGGGCGGAGGGGGTCTTCTCTTA
>JAESRA010000268.1 GCA_016764895.1 Phycisphaerales bacterium
TACACCAACGACACAACCGCCCCAACCATCAACACAAACAACACAACATCAAGCAAAACACTGGGCATCAAAATCACAAATCCTTCCGCCCAATCCTAGCACCCCCCAACCCCCCCAAATCCACCCCATTCACCGCTCATCAAGCGGAATCCACACCGTCACCGAAAATCCAGGAGGCAAATACTCAATCGTCGTTCGATACACATAAAAATCATTCGGATCAAAACCAATCCGATCAAAAACCGACCCGATCAACCCACCCAACTGAGGCACCTCCCGCGTATTGATCCGCTTAATCCCCATCCCAAGCCCCACCGCCTGAGGCTCATCATCCATCCGATACGAAGTATCATCGGGCTTAAAACTCTGCACACTCGGATTAAAACCAAAACGCTCAATCGTCAACCGAGGCGGCCTCGCCAACGGATACAAATCCTTATGAATAATCGTATCAAAAATATTAATATCCGCCGGAAGCACCGGAGCATGATGCACCACCTCATGGCTCCGCTCCTCACTCCTATACCGATCCAACGACCGCGCAATCCGTTGACCAAAGAAAATCGTAATCGGCTCATTAATCTCAGGATAATTCTCCGACAACGACAACCGAAGCTCACTCCCACTCGGCTCAAGCCTCAACGCATCAGCAGGCACCGAACCAAACTCACTCAACAAACGCAACCGCGGATCAGGATCCAAATCACCATCAAGCGTCTCAAGAGCAGGATCATTCAACCCCGGCTTCTGCGTATACACACGACCAGAAAACACCACCGGCGCAGGACCAACACGCAATCGACGCAAATCCACATACCCCGCCGTAGCCACCACATCCGCCTTCTCATCCACATCCACAGAAGGAACCAAAATCCCCGACACATACCGCACCTTGGCACGCAACCCCAACATCTGCGACATCCCCATCGACACCTGCTTCCGCGCCTTCTTATAAGTAGCCTCACGCGCCCGAGGCACCCGCGCCGACAACGCCCCATCCAACCCCGTCCGACCATCAGGAAACCTCCCCAACAACTCCTCAAACTCCCCAACAACCCCCCGCGACGCATCAGCCGTCTCCCTAGGCACCCCAGCACGCTCAGCAGCATCAATAATCAACCCCAAACCCTTCGGCGCAGGCGACTCATACAACACCGTAAAAGCACATTCATCACTCATCATCCGCGAAAGCCGCCACGATTGCGTCCGATCCAAACTCAAAACCTCCCCCACATCGTTCGGCTTGGGCTCAATCCCAGTCAAGGGCTCGATCAAATCACGCATCGAACCACGCAACTTCTGCCCCATTTCGTCCAATTCCTGCATCAAATCGGGCTTCGTTCGGGTTTCTGCGGAACATTTTTGTGAAATTTGTTCCGAAATTGTCTTCTTTGGACTTGCACTCATGAATTTTTCCTGTACGATATACCTATGCGATGTTTCTGGGAAACAGAGTCCCCTGCTCCCAGCCTCGCATACATAACACCGCGTACACAAATAGTACGCACAACACCAGGAGAATCATAATGAAAACACCACTTGCTCTCACACTCGCAGCACTTGCCTCGGCAGCCACCATGTCCCACGCCCAAGTCTCCACCTTCAGCTATGTCGGCGAAATCACCGACATCAGCGACGGCCTCAACCTCTACGGATCAGCAACCGTCGGCTCAGAAGCCACCGGCACATTCACCCTCGATCTCGATGCAGATGCAATCCTCAACCCAGGTGGCGGAGACCTCGTAAACTACTTCGAAGCCCTTGGTCTTAACGCAGCATTCGAAGAGTTCGGTATGGGTGCCATCAGCCCAGACGACTCCATCATCGCCTTCATCGTTGACAACCACACATACGAAAATGATGAAGGTGAAATGGTCACCGTCGATATCCTCGAAATCAGTTGGGCCGACCAAAACCCCGGTCTATACGATTTCGGCGGCATCCACATCAACTTCGTAGGCACCGAAGACTGGTTTGAAGGAATCGCAGACCTCCCAAACCCCCTCTCCATGGGATTTGAAAACCTCCTCAGTGCCGAAGTCGTCATCGAGTTCTTCCAAGTCCAAGGCGGCGGCGGTGGCGAAGGCGGCAAAGGCGGAGGCACCCTCGTCTCCTCCCGCGCAGTCATCAACATCGCCTCCATGGCAAACGCCGCCGGAACCGTCGCAACCATCGGATGCCAAAGCTACCAGTTCGCAGCACCCGTTGCCACATTCGACTTCTTCGATGTATCATCCTTCCTCTCAGAGTTCTCCATCGGATCACTCGATGCCGACATCAATAATGATGGCAACCTGGATTTCTTTGATATCTCCGTGTTCCTTTCACAAGCCCAAACCCAATGCTCAAACTGACTTGCCAGGGCCTGCTTTGAGTTGAATGTTTGAACTCGATTCAGTCCCGTTGAACAATCAGTGAGTCCCACGCTGGTGGACACCTCCATTCTTTCGGGAGGCGTCCACCAGTTTTTTTACAGACAAAATCAGCAAAAAACAATGCCACAGCAACATACAAATCCAAAAACTCCGCTTACCCCACACCCTCCACACCAAAACCAAAATCAGCACCCATCGCTTTTTTCACACCCAAACGATTGAATCAACATCAACCCGACCCTACCATCCCATCCAATGGAAACAGAGCAAACATCACAACCCGCCAAAACAGAAGACCATATGCGATGCAACTGGCACTTCTGCTCCAACTCGTCACGACCTGCGCAATCGTAATCGGCTCGCTCTGCGCCATCCTCGCATACTTCCGAGACCAAAAATCACACGCACAATCACTCAACGCTCAGGTCTTCCTCAACCTCACCCAGCGTCATGCATCCCTCATAGAGTTCCGCCGCCTAGAAGCTGACCTCCGCCTCAACGACCACTGGAAAGGCGATCTAGAAACCGCCCTCGCCATCAGAGAATATTTCGACCTCCTAGCCCACGAACACGCCCTCGTTGACCTCGGCATCCTCCACAAATCCGTCTGGAATATCTGGCAACCAGAAATCAAACGAATCGTCAACACCCAGCTCGTCTCACAGGTCTGGCACAGCCGCACCCGACACCTCCACCGCGCAAGCCCAGATTTCACCCGCTACATCGACACCATCCTCGCCCACCAACGAGGCGCCTTCGCCAACGGCCACACCGGTGGCACCGTCAAAATCGCCCAATACGCCACCCAAACTTCAACCCTATAATCCCCCACACCGCCCCGGAGCAAAGACCATGCTAGTCCAAATGGAACTCTCCAGAATCCTCATCCACGAACGCAAGCCCGAACAACTCATCGAGCTCCGCGAACTCGACCCAAACCTAGATTCCCCCCGCTCCTTCCCCATCGTCATAGGCATCGTCGAAGCCGCCGCCATCGGCCGCCGACTCGAAGGCATCAACGCCCCCCCCCAAAACCGCCCAATGACCCACGATCTCCTCGGCACCATCATCACAGGCATGGGAGGCACCCTCGAAGCCATCACCATCACCGACCTCATCGACGGCGCCTTCATCGCCCAACTCTCAATAGCCCGCCCCGACGGCCACCTCACCCACATCGACGCCCGCCCCTCCGACGCCATCGCACTAGGAATAGCCACCAACACCCCCATCTTCGCCGACGAAAAAGTAATCCAACAAGCCTGCATCACCACCCCCCCCAACGACCAATCCAACGACGATTTCAACAACCCCAGCCCCCCCCACAACCGCCACTGAATCGCCAGATGCTCCCGCCCTCTATTCACCGGGTTGCATAGAGTTGAAGCAGACTGTACTATTGAAGTGGGGTTGCCGGCTCAATGATCTAGAACTTCGAATCATGAATAGATAAAAATTATGAAAAATGAATTTGAAAAATCACTGAAAGAATTTGCTGAAACACTTCAAGAACATGTCAGTGACACCGATGGGCAATGGTCTATCAAAGGTTTTATCGATGTATTCAAAAATGTCTACACAATCTCATCAGATACCAAAGTGGTTTCAAAAATCCTTGAAATCCATTTGTTCCCAAAGATTTTGAAATTTGCCGAAGATATCGGCTACAAAATAGTTCTTGCGGATCACCAAAACTATTACCCCGATTTATCTTTTGTCAAAGTCGACAATGAGAATATAAAATTTGCTGTTGATCTTAAAACAACCTACAAAAATAACGGAATATCTGAATCATGCAATGGATTCACACTTGGATCATTCGGACGGTATTTTTCCGACCGTTCTTGCACCACATTTATCCAATACCCATACAACGAATACAGCGGCCATTTTTGCCTAGGTATAATTTATCAAAGGGCTGAAGACTCTCGCCTAGACGAGACAAAAACCCGCCCTATTAACGAACTCACTTCCATCACTTCAGTCCTTCACGATTTCAAATTCTTTGTAGCAGAAAAATGGCAAATTTCAAGTGATCAAAAAGGCAGTGGCAACACCGCAAATATTGGCAGTGTAAAGAACATTCACGACCTTTGCAATGGACTGGGAATGTTCTCCAAACTTGGCGAAGAATGGTTCGATGATTACTGGATGAACTACGACAAAATCATCGTCACAAACAAAGATGGAAGTACAGACACCATCAAGAATCTGCTTCAATTTGTCGAGTATCGCGGCGGAGACATTTCTCTGATTGTCGAAAAAACATCCGCTAATAAAAAGAGTGAAAATTGAAAGTCCATGTCCCGCCAATCAAATCACAAGGCATCAAAACAAAGCTTGTCCCATGGATCAGAGAAGTCGTTCCAAACAACTTTGACGGCGTCTGGATCGAACCCTTCTTAGGCACGGGTGTAGTAGCATTCAATCTCGCTCCAGAGCAAGCACTCCTTTGCGACTCGAACCCGCATCTAATACGGTTTTACCAAGCGATCTCAGATGGCGAAATCACGGCTGACATCGTCCGGTCGTATCTCAATCACGAAGGCAAACTCTTACTCGAAAAAGGCGAGTCCCACTACTACGAAATCAGAGAACGATTCAATGACCAGTTCCAACCACTAGATTTCCTCTTCTTAAACAGAGCGGGTTTTAATGGCATGATCCGATTCAATCGCAAAGGCAAGTTCAATATCCCATTCTGCCGGAAGCCCCAACGATTCGCCCCCGCATATGTAACAAAGATCGTAAACCAGGTCGCATATGTCTCCGATCTACTAAAGGTCCGCGACTTCATATTCAAATGCCAGCCATTTGAAAAAACGATCGCCGAATCTACACGCAGCGATTTAATCTACTGCGACCCACCATACATCGGAAGGCACGCAGATTATTACAATGGCTGGGATGAACTATCTGAGACATCGCTCTGCAAACTACTAACCGCTGTTGACTGCTCATTTATCCTGTCGACATGGCATCACAATGACTTCAGAAAAAACGAGTACATTGAATCCCTATGGCACAAGTTCCATATCCTCACCCGAGAACATTTTTATCATGTAGGCGGCAGCGAAAAGAACAGAAATCCTATGATCGAGGCAGTCCTAGCCAACTACGACATGCTTAAAGAAATGCCAGTTCCTGAAGCGAAACCAGAACAGTTATCACTAGAATACTCAATCTAACAGAACACTCCCCACAATCCACATCCACCCATCGTCCCGTACACCATCTGCAATCCTCATCTCCCCTACAATCCCCAATGCCCACCCCCCTCGAACACTTCGCCACCATCGCTGAATCCTACATCGCCTTCATCGA
>JAESRA010000029.1 GCA_016764895.1 Phycisphaerales bacterium
AACAGGTCTTTACCATCCCCGGCATGGGACAACACTTCGTCAACGGCGTGCAGAACAAAGACCTCTTCCTCATCATGGGCGTGGTGCTGATCTTTGCGACGATGCTGATTCTGTTCAACCTGGTGGTCGATGTGCTCTACCGGTGGGTGGACCCGCGGATTGCGTGATCTATTCTGGGTGCCCCGACGGAGCCGTCTTGGGGCTTCGGCTCCTTCGGGTCGGACACCTGCTTCTTTCGATCCCGAAGGAGGATAAGAATCCTCCGTCGGGCCACCCTTAGAAATCATTGCACCCGTGTTTAGGCGAGTTCTTTGAACTTGAATGACGCGCCGGGTTCGATGTCGCAGGTGATGAACTCGACCTCGGCGAAATCTTTGGCGTGTTGGTCTGGCGCGTTGACCATGAGCCACACGGCCATGTCTGGGCCGACATTGATGACCAGGCCGTTGGAGCGGGTGTCGATGCCGATGATCTTGCCCATGATGCGGCGGGGACAACCGGCAACTGGATCAATGCTTCGTCCACCAGCAGATACGGCATCAATGCGGCGAGCGGTCGCGTGGATGGTGCCAAGAACAGTCTTGCCGACCATTGAGCGGAGTTCATCCATATCCGTTGCTGGATCGAGGCAGAGTTTGTAGTTGGTGTTGGCAAAGCTAAGACAGACACACGGCGAGTCCTCATCGCAGACAGCATCGATGGTGGTGCGGGTGAGGGTTGGGTCGATCTTGGTGGTTGGTGAAGGGTGGAGCATGTGATAAGGATATGCCTAGATTGGGTGCTTGGGGGGTGTGTTGATTAGGGCGTGTCTGACGGCTCTGAAGGGTGCCCCGCTGGTGGATTCTTATCCACCTGCGGGTCTTGGTGGTACGAAGAATGTTTGGTGGTCAAAGACCCGAAGGAGCCGAACATCCCAAGACGGCTCCGACGGGGCACCCATCAAAGATGTCAAGCACGGCCTAGACGATCGCTTGGCCCATCGCTGGTTTGGGCAGATCACGCCCGGCGTTGCCCATGCGGAGGAAGTTCCAGAGCATGATTGAGCCAGAGGGGGTCATGAAGGATTCGGGGTGGAACTGGACACCTTCGAGCGGGGCTTTGGTGCTGGTTGGATCATCTGCCCAGACCTTTCGCATGCCCATGATGACTTGGACTTGTTGGCCTTGGATCTCGTCGGTGCAGGTGGCGGTGACCTGCCAGCCGTCCTCACCGGGGACCAGGGTTGGGATGGTATCGGGTTCGACGATGAGCGAGTGGTATCGGGCGACGGTTGCGGGGGTGTCGATGCCTGCGAAGAGGCCTTTGGTGTCGTGGTTGATTTCGGAGGTTTTGCCGTGCATGAGTTTGGGGTGTCTTGCGACGGTCATGCCTGACATGTCGGCCATGCATTGGTGTCCGAGGCAGACTCCCAGCACGGGAATCTTGCCTGCGAAGTGCCCGATCATTTCGCTGGAGACGCCGGCTTCTTTTGGGGTGCAAGGCCCCGGCGAGATGATGACATGCGACGGGCCGTTGCCATTGTCAAGCTCGGAGGCTTGTTGTGGGGTGATCTCGTCATGGCGCACGACGATGAGATCGCGGTCGGGCTCTAAAGTCCGGTCGATCTCGCCGAGGCGTTGGACGAGGTTCCAGGTGAAGGAGTCGTAGTTGTCGATGAGTAGAATCACGGTTGACTGTAGGGCTGATGGCGACGGGCGGTTTAGGCCGCGTCTTTCTGGTCGTTTTGATCGTTTTGATCGTTTTGATCGTTTTGATCATTACCGTCTTGCTGTGCATCGCGCATCCATGTGGTGCCCGCGATGCCGTCTTGGGTGACGAGGAACAGGTCCTTGGTGATCGGGTAAGGCAGGCGAATGAAATCTTCATCGACCCGGTCACACAATCGCTGCACAAAGGCATCAGGATCGCAACTCAGCGCAATGAACATGTCCCGTGCTGGAGTAGCCACATAGAAATCTGGGCCGAGATGGTGGGCGAGCTTGGCGTGGAGATCGCCCATGAGCAATCTTGCCGCGTCGTATCCATCCTGCTCAGCGACGATCACGGCCTTACCGCCCTCAGCACTCTCGATGATCTGCATGTCGAGTTCGGGTGCGTAGAGGTCCAGATTCTCGCGGGCCAGGTCGTCGAGGTCTTCGATGGTGATGCCCCAGCGGACAACCTGATCCATCGTGATGCTCACGGTCATATGAGGCATATCAAGAACAAACACAATCACCGTGTCATTGACAAATGGTACATGGGCGACGAGCGACTCGGTGAGATGCTCAAAGATCGAGGTCGGCTGGATACGAGGCATGATCCGGGCCTTGGCCTGGTCGAGGGGGATGTCGTTGACTTCGGTATGATCGCCCATAAAGAGCTGATCGAGGAAGTGTTCGACGATGTCGGTGCCTCGCTCTGGTTCGTGGGCGACCATTCTGTAGAGGTTCTCGAGGTCAAGACGGCGTCCATTGACATGGAGCTCGTTTGGGGTGATTCGATTGATGCTGAACTCAGGCTGCATTTGTTTGATCAGTTTGACCACATGCTCGACAAATGCATCTGATTCTTTTGGCATAGTTCCCATGTCAACTCCTTTTGCAGCGAGAACGGATACGCCGTGTGCTGCTGGAGTGTGTTTCGACGGGTTTGAGTGTGAAATGAATGACGATTCCTACTGGATATGGCTCTAGGACCTTGATTGAGAGGCTGAGCGGGATGAATCCGGATGGGAGGGACGATAATCTGGATACACCGAACAAAGTTCGACTCTCCCGTTCGATATAATGATGGGCAAACCCTACACTCACTGGATACAATCGTGGCCAAGATCGGGAACGAGATTCTCGGGCGTATGGAGCGTCTGGGCCAGAAATCACGATCGAATGAGCGGAGACATACTGTGACCGAACAGGAAATTGAATCAAAGGTAATCGAGATTGTTGCTGAACAAATGGGCGCCGATAAGGAGAAAATCTCCCGGACCACCAGCTTCATGGAAGACCTCAACGCAGACAGCCTTGACACCGTCGAGCTTGTTATGGAGTTTGAGGACGAGTTTGAAACATCAATCCCAGATGACCAGGCTGAAAAAATCCTGACTGTCGGCAACGCGATTGATTTTATCATGCAAGCCAACGGCACGGAATAACCCCCGTCCGAAATGAATCAACACAAGCCCCCCGCCTCGGGCCCTCATACGGCCAGCATCGGTGGGGGTGGGGCTTGTGTGCTTGTCTCTTGCCTACAGCCTTTTGTAAGCCCGAAACAATGCAACTGGCAAAGCCCAGATCAGGATTACCCCTATGAGCTCTAGCAACCGTCCAATCCAGCGTCACCGTGTTGTCATCACCGGCTACGGTGCAGTCACCAATATCGGACACAACGCTGCAGACACTTGGGATGCTATGAAATCTGGCCGATCGGGCATCACGACGATCGACTCAGATGAGTTCACCAAGTATGACGGGTGGACCGTGACCATTGGTGGGCAGGTCCATGATTGGTCCCCGGATGGAGTGCTCGAAAAGCGTGAATCCAAACGGATGGATCGGGTATCGCTGCTGGGGATCTGTGCCGCCCAAGAAGCGGTGGATCATTCGGGATTTGATTTCAGCAAGGGCAACCCTGAACGCCAGGGCATTGTCATGGGTTCTGGGATCGGCGGGATCTCGACAATCGAGAGCAGCGTCCAGACGATGGTCTCCAAAGGGCCATCGCGGATTTCGCCGTTTACCGTCCCCAAGCTGATGGCCAATGCGGTCACTGGGAATATTTCGATCAGATTTAATCTTCAGGGGCCTGCATCGACCCACGCGACGGCTTGTGCTTCATCGGGCCATGCGATCGGGGACGCGATGGAGGCCATTCGCTCAGGCAAAGCCGATATAATGCTTACAGGAGGCTCTGAAGCCGCCCTGACGCCCTTGTGTTTGGGTGCGTTCATGACCATGAAAGCACTCTCGACCCGCAACGACGCGCCTGAGAAAGCCTCTCGTCCGTTTGACAGCGGCCGCGATGGATTTGTACTCAGTGAAGGAGCCGCGGTCTTTGTGCTTGAGTCCGAAGAGCACGCCAAAGCACGCGGAGCAACTATTTATGCCGAGCTCTGCGGAGCCGCCAACTCATGTGACGCTGGGCACATCACCGCTCCGCACCCAGAAGGACGCGGGGCCGGGCACGCGATGCGATGGGCCTTGGACGATGCCGGTCTTGAGCCTGAGGATATCAACTACATCAACGCCCATGGCACATCGACCCCGCTGGGTGATAAAGCCGAAATCATCGCGGTCAAAACCGTCTTCGGTGAACACGCCCTCAAAGGCGGAGTCAACGGCGGACTGGTCATGAACTCGACCAAATCCATGCACGGGCACTGCCTCGGAGCATCGGGAGCGGTCGAACTGATCGCGTGTGTCCATGCGGTCATCGATGGGATCGTGGCCCCGACAATCAACCTCGATGACATCGACCCCGAATGTGGCGGCGTAGACATCGTGGCCAATGTAGCCCGTGAGATGCCTGTCCGGATCGCGATGAATAACACCTTCGGGTTCGGCGGACACAATGTCAGCCTGATCGTCGGCCACTACGACGGCTAATCGAACCCTGATGGTTCATACATTCTTTTGGCAAAACGGGCTTCCAGCCCGCTTTTGGTAGAACGGGCTTCCAGCCCGTTTCTTTCTGAGCGAGATACAAGAAAACGGGCTGGAAGCCCGTTCTACCGGAAGAAGAGTAAACCGTTCGGCACGACCTAATCGAGCCTGGCTTGGGATAAATCTATTATTTGGACCTTGCTCACTGGCATAACAGTTGCGATTGTTTATGTATGCTCCCTTGGAATGTGCGCGTTGTGTGCATTGGGGCGCAGTTCGTGCCGATGAGGTCAGTATGGGATCCAATTTAAAATCAATCATGCGCATCGAGGTTCCGCTGGTCGTTGTCATTGGTGAGCGTGCTGTGGATATATCGAGTGTGCGCCAATGGGTGCCAGGCTCGATCATTGAACTCCAGATCTGTGCTGAGGAAGACCTCGATATTCGGATCAACAACCGCCAGATCGCCATAGGCTCGGCGGTCAAGATTGGCGAGAACTTCGGGGTCCGGCTGACGACCACTCTGGGGCAGACCGAGCGGATCGAAGCGATGGGGCCGAGTACTGAAGACAGCGGAGACGACGGCGGTGGCGAGATGTCACCCGACGACATCGCCGCGGCGTTGCTTGCTGGTCAGATCTGAACTTTGATTGATTGCGAATTGATTCCAATGAGTTCTAGATTAGCGGGTAATATCTCGGCCCTTGATCCCGTCGCGGGTTGCCCAGAAGTAGGCGGGGTAGATGCCGCCGCCGAATCCGGCTACATTTGAACCGAGTTCAAACCTGTCTTCACTCATCCCGTAGTTGATAAAGAGACTTGTCGGCGGATCCCACCTGTCTGTCGGGGTGAACTCACGAGCGACTCGTGGGTTTTCGTTCATAGATAGTTGTTGGACATCCAGAATTCGGACCGTGGTGACCGAGCCATCTACTGTGAGCACGCCCGGATTTGCACCAGTGTTATTCCATTGTGGATTCCCCGGCTCAACACCAAGGTCGAACACTTGAGTTCCAATAGTATTGGTCACCCGGCGTGTTTGCTGAGTCCAGTCAAACCGCTCCCACATGATGACCTTGCTTGAGGGGAACGCTGTTTCGGAAACTTTGTTCCGTTTGGCGAGTGAATTAGGGCCGCTATTCCTACTTGCATTTGGTCGTATGTCATCCCTGTATCGCTTTGGAGAGAACCACACTGTTGGAGACAAGACATAGGAGCAGTCCCAGATTCCTGTGTTTAGATTGAACTCTGGATTATCAATCGCGAGATCCTCAAAGCGATCCAGAAGTAACTTATCTGCGGGAGCAAACTGGACTTCTGATGCGTAATCCCCGTTACTCAACCACCCGCCGACCAATGAATACCAGTGGAATGCGTACATTTCAGAATACCACTGTTCCGGCCCGGTGAACTCGTAGGTCCCTACGAGCCCTGGCTTCCGTACTGCCGCCCAGCCGCCGTTGGCAAAGCCTCCGCCGGTTTTCGATGTGTTGAATGGGTTGATATAGCTGTCTCTGAACTCGCCAGCGTAGAGCATCTGGAGTTGACCCATTGATCGCAGGTTCGCCTTACTCTTGACTGTTTGAGCGGTTAACCGGGCTTTGCCAAGGGCTGGCAACAGGAGTCCGAGCAGCACCGCGATGATCGCGATGACGACCAGCAACTCGATCAGAGTAAACCCGCAGAAACGACGATTTGATCGAGACATTTTGAACTCCACATACCGCGGATCTGAGAAGAACCACAGAATCCTGTTCCAGCAACATGTTTCAGCAACATCACACAATCAGGCATTTTGGATTGGTCTGAGCAGACCATAACCGGACAAACCCCAGAGAAGCACTTACAGCATACCACAAAATTGGCCAAGAATCACTGATTATCGTAGATCTATACAATATGGCGGAAACGACAGAGCCTGTTTGGGCTTTGATTCTAGATTTTGGTGTGGACAATCCCCAAAATCATCGGTACTCACGCCAGAATCGGTCGATGAGTATGATAGATTTGATAGATTTGATAGATTTGATACCACAAACCCCACTCTACCCATTGGACACCCATCGATGCCCCGCAATATACCAGTTGGCAATGGCTCAATCCTGTTCACCTTTGATGACCAATACCGGATGCGGGATATTTACTCGCCACGGGTTGGCCGTTATAACCACACCGATGGACATGTCCAGCGGTTCGGGGTTTGGGCTGACGGGCAGATCGCGTGGATCGAGGAAGATTCATGGGAACGAGAACTCCGGTATAAGCCGGATTCGATGACCACTGAAGTATTGCTGACCAACCATGAACTTGGGCTTGAACTGACTTGCAATGATCTGGTTGACTATCACAAGCCGGTGTATTTTAAGAAGGTCACCGTCCGGGATCTGCGCGGAACAACGCGCGATGTGCGGCTGTTCTTCCACTTCGATCTCTCCATCAACGGCTCGCCCGTCGGAGACACCGCCAACTACGATCCAAACACCAACGCCGTCATCATGTACAAGGACGATTCGTACTTCCTGATCAACGCAAGCAGTGATCCGACCAAGTGCGGGATCGAGCATTGGGCGATCGGGGCTAAGCGTGTTGGCGGTGCTGAGGGGACTTGGCGTGATGCTGAGGACGGGCAGCTTGGGCGTAATGCGATTTCGCAGGGATCGGTTGATGCGACCGTTGGGGTGCATGTCCAGGTCCCAAAAAATGGAGTAGCGGAGATGACGCTGTGGGTGATTTGCAGCGATACCTATGAATCGGTCAAGAATCTCAATGAGCGGGTCTGGGCGATCAGCCCCGAACGGCATATTTCCCGAACCGAAGCGTACTGGAAACTGTGGAGCCGCAAAGAACCGCTCGATACTTCGCCACTCCCCGAACCCGTCCGCGATCTGTATTACCGATCTCAGTTGATCCTCCGCACACAGATCGACAACGGGGGCGCGATCATCGCGGCCAACGATACGGACATTACGCACTTTGCCGGGGATCATTATTCGTACTGCTGGATGCGTGATGGAGCGTTGGTTGCCCATTCGCTGGTGCTTGCTGGGCAGAGTGAACTGAGCCGAAACTTCTTCCGGTATGCGGCGGATTGCATCGGTGACAAGCCCTATTTTCTGCATAAATACACGCCTGAGGGCGACCTGGCGAGTTCTTGGCATCCTTGGATGATTGACGGCAAGCCGGTGCTGCCGATTCAGCAGGATGAAACAGCCCTCACGCTTTGGGCGTTGCGTCAGCATTTCAATGAGTTCCGGGATGTCGAGTTTATTAAGCCGTTGTATGTTAAGTTGGTGCTGCGTCCTGCCCAGTGGATGCTCGAACACCGGGATCACAACGGGCTGCCTTTGCAATCGTGGGATTTGTGGGAAGAGCGGCGCGGGATTCACACCTTTACGGTGGCGGCGACGATCGGCGCGTTGTATGCGGCGGCGGACTTTGCCAAGGACTTTGGTGACATGGATCATGCCGCCAACTTCCGTGAGGGTGCCGAGCGGATGAAGGGTGCGCTCAGGCGACACTTCTGGCACGAGGAACGCGGGCACTTTGCGCGGATGGCGGCGCCTTTGGAGGATGGTTCGTACCGGCTTGATATGACCCGCGACAGCGCGAACTACGCGTTGTTTGCGTTTGGTGCTTTTGAACCGACCGATCCGTTGGTCCAGTCTGAGATGGACACGATGCGTGATCGGTTATGGGTCAAGACCGATATTGGCGGGTGCGCCCGGTATGAACGGGACTACTACCACCAGGTCGAATGCGAGAAGACTGATGATGTGCCTGGGAATCCTTGGGTGATTTGTACGCTCTGGCAGGCGCAGTATCAGATTGCCAAGGCTGCGACTGTTGATGAGCTTCAATCAGCGATGATGCTGCTGGACTGGACCCATCAGCGGACGATGCCATCGGGGGTGCTGGCCGAGCAGTTTGATCCGTATTCGGGTGATCCGATCTCGGTGTCGCCTTTGACCTGGTCCCATGCGACCTATGTGAGTACTTGTGTGCAGTATCTCAAGAAGCTCGAATCGCTCAAGGCCGAAGCCGCGAACTCCACATCTACGAAATCCATGAAGTGAATCGGGTCAAAGACACGATCGGCTGATACCCTTGCCGATGCACACTGCTCAGATTGATTCCATTTTGAAAGACCGCTTCGGGCTCGAGGCTCTGCGCCCGTTGCAGCAGGAGATTATTGATCGTGTGCTGGGGGTGGGTGGTGGTGATGCGTTGGTTGTGATGCCGACGGGGTCGGGGAAGTCGCTGTGTTTTCAGTTGCCGGCCCTCGTCAAACATCGGGAATCGGGGGGGGTTGGACTTGTATTTTCGCCATTGATTGCGCTGATGGAGGATCAGGTTTCTGCGCTCAAAAAGCGTGGCATCCGGGCTGAGTTTGTCAATTCGACTGTGCCGCCCCAAGAGCGGCGCAAGCGGTATAAAAAACTGGCCGCCGGGGAATATGAACTCTTTTACGCGACCCCAGAACGCATGACCAAGCCGGATTTTCGCGAGGCCCTCGATCAGACCCCCGGCGGGGTCAACCTGCTGGCAATCGACGAATGCCACTGCGTCACCAAATGGGGGCATGACCTGCGACCGGCGTACCAACGCATCGGCGAGTTCCGCAAGGAACTTGGCAATCCTGTCCCCCCAACCACGATCGCGCTGACCGCCACAGCGACCAA
>JAESRA010000030.1 GCA_016764895.1 Phycisphaerales bacterium
GGGGGGGGTGTCGGTGTCTGGGGTTTCGGCTTTTTTGGGGTCTGGGTCGTTGCCGTTGGTTGTAGAGGTTGGGGGGGTTTTGGGGGGGGCGGCGAGGAGGTCGGCTACTGTGGAGCGGGCGATGGATTCGCCTCGCATGATGGCGTGGACTTCGTCGGCGTTTAGGTTTTCGTATTTGAGGAGGGCTTGGGCGACGGCTTCTACTTTTTCCCAGTTTTCATCAAGCATGGATTCGGCCTGGGCGTAGGACTCGTCGACGATGCGTTTGGTTTCTTCGTCGATGATGCGTGCGGTTTGATCGGAGTAGTCTTTGTCGGGGATGTAGCCCTCGGCGCTGTCTTGGCCGGCGTAGTTGACGAAGCCGAGTCTTGGGGACATGCCCCACTCAAGGATCATGGCTCTTGCGAGGCTGGTGACTTGTTGAATGTCACTCGATGCGCCTGAGGAGATGTCGTCCATGGCTTTGGATTCGGCGATGCGGCCGCCACAGATGACGCGCATGGTGGCTTTGAGCCATTTGAGTGAGTAGCCCATTCGGTCTTTTTCGGGGAGGGAGAAGGTTGCTCCGCCACTTGCGCCGCGGGGGATGATGGTGACTTTGTGGAGTGGGTCGGCGTCTTTGAGGAGTGCTTGGAGGACGGCGTGGCCGGCTTCGTGGTAGGCGACGAGTTGGTTTTCGTCTTTTTCGCGGACGCGGGATTTTTTGGCGCGGCCGAACTTAACTTTGTCGCGTGCTTCTTCGAGGTCTTCGTGTTCGATGAAGTCTTTGTTTTGCATAGTTGCGCCGATGGCGGCTTCGTTGATGATGGCGGCGAGGTCTGCGCCGGAGAACATTGGGGTGCCTCTTGCGAGTTTGGAGAGTTCTACATTTGGGCCGAGTTTGACTTTTTTGGCGTGGACATTGAGGATTTCGAGTCGGCCTTTGACATCGGGGAGGGAGACGGAGATTTGGCGGTCAAAGCGTCCTGGGCGGACGTGTGCGGGGTCGAGGACATCTGGGCGGTTGGTGGCGGCGATGACGATGACGCCGTCGCCGGATTCGAAGCCGTCCATTTCTACGAGGATGGCGTTGAGTGTTTGTTCTCGTTCGTCGTGTCCACCGGTGGTGAATCCGCCGCCTCTGCGCCTACCTACGGCGTCGATTTCGTCGAGGAAGATGATGCAGGGTGCGGCTTCTTTGGCTTGTTTGAAGAGGTCGCGGACGCGGGATGCTCCTACGCCTACGAACATTTCTACGAAGTCTGAGCCTGAGATGCTAAAGAAGGGGACATCGGCTTCGCCTGCGATGGCTTTGGCCAGGAGTGTTTTTCCGCAGCCGGGTTGTCCGGCGAGGAGGACTCCTCTTGGGATTCGGCCACCGAGTTTGGTGAATTTTTTTGGTGTTTTGAGGAACTCGATGATTTCGGAGACTTCGTCTTTGGCTTCTTCGATGCCTGCGACATCTTTGAAGGTGACGCCTGTCATTTCTTTGGTCATGGTTCGGTGTTTGGATTTTCCGAAGGAGCCGAGCATTCCTCCGCCGCCTGCGGCGCCGCGCATGGAGCGGGAGAGGAGGAACCAGATGACGAGGAGGATGATGAGGATTGGGCCGACCGAGTAGAGGAAGAGGACGAGGCCTGAGGTTGGTTTTTCGATGACCTTGCCGTCGGTCATGGCGTAGATGCGGTCGGCGATGACTTCGCGGGAGATTGCGGTGATGGGGACGCGGACGGCGGTTGATTCGCCATCTTGGGCTTCGGAATCGACGAGTTTTGCGGTGACTGCGGCGTCGGTCATGACGACGGAATCGACTTTTACTTTTTTGGCTTCGTAGTACTGCTCGAGCTGCTGGATGGTGATTTGGCGGCCTTGTTGTTGGGCGCTGGTGAGGAACATGGCGAGCATGAAGACCATGAGCATGATGACGATGAAGCCAAAGGCGCCACGGGTTTTTTGTGGGGGCTGGGGTGGGAGTTTGCCATTTTGGTCTTTTTTGGACTCGTCGGGCTTCTCGTTTTTGGTATCTTTGGGTTCGGTCATGTGAGTATTATCGGTTTGATGGGGGGCGATATTCCATTGTGATCCCGGAATGTGTGGGATCGGCAGAATTTGCCCGGTTTTGGGGTTTGTTTCTATTGTAGGTACGCTGGCGGGCGATGGAAGGTTTACCAGCTTTGGCGGAGTTGTGAGATGACATCTTTGGCGAGTTCTTCGATGGCTTCTCGCTGGCCTTGCTCGATGCGTTGGCCGATGCCTCTTTGGGGGACGAAGGTGGAGGTGGCGGCGAAGTTGTTGCGGGCGACGAGGATGTTGCCTGTGCGGTTGTCACGCCATTCAAAGTTGATGGTGATGCGGACTGTTTGCTCTTGGACGAGCCCGGTGCCTGGGGCTTGGGAGAGTTGCCTGATGGTATGGGAGGTGATGATGCCTATGAGTGAGGTTTCGGCGTGGTCTGATTTGGAGAGGGCCCAGGGGGTGCGGGCTCGGATTTCTTTGTTGAGTGATTCTGCGAGTTGGACTTCGAGGCCTCGCTGGAGGGTGTCGTTTTGGAAGATGGGGACGGCGATGGAGCTTATGGAGTGGTCGAAGTTTGAGCCGGTGGTGTAGCCGGTGGAGGTGCAGGCTTGGAGGGGGAGCAGTGAGATTAGGATGATCAAGATTTTGAGGGATAGGAGGCGGTTCATGTTTACTCTGAGTCGTTTGATGTTTGCTGGGAATCGTTTTGGAAACTGAGCCAGTCATGCTTGAGCATGAGGTCGATGGCTTGGTCGGCGGCGATGGTGGCTGGGTGGCGGCGGAGGAGACGGGCGAGGATGAACTTTGCGCTGGGGAGGTCGTTTGTTTTGAGGTACCACTTGGCGGTGTCGAGGGCTTGTTGTGCGGCGGATTCGTCGATCCATGCGTCGAGGCCTTGGGTGATTCCGGAGCGGATGGATTCGCCGGGATACTTCCGGGTGTATTGTTCGATGAGGAGTTTGGCGTCGAGGAGTCCTGAGCCGTCGTATCGTGGGCCTTTGAATCGTGCGATGTTGCACTCGATTTCTCGGAGCATGGCGTAGCGGATGTTTCGGGAGTCTGGGTGGTTGATGCGGAAGATTTCGTACATTTCTGCGGCGAGTTTGAGTTGGCGTTGGTTGTAGTAGTGGTTTGCCAGATCGAGTGCTGCGGTTTCGGCGATTTGTGATCCTGGGAGTCGTTCTTGGGTGCGGATGAGGAGTTCTTCGGCGATGGGGCGGCCGGATTCGAAGCGGACGCCTAGGAAGCGTCGTTTGAGGCCGGCGAGGTAGAGTTTGGCGATGTCGTATTCGCGTTGGACGGCTTTGGCGTAGTACTCTGAGTCTGAGAAATCGCGGATGACGAGTTCGAAGTCGAAGAGTGCTTTGTATTCGCGGTCGTTTTCGAGATGGGCGAGGCCTCTGAGGTAGTAGGCTTGGGCGATGTGATTGGAACGGGAGCGTTTGTTTTTTTCGAGCCAGTTGGAGAGTTTGGAGACGGCTTTTCCTGGGTTGCCTTGGGCGATGTATTTTTGTGCATCGGCCATGATTTGGGCGTCTGGGTTGAGGGGGGCGGTGGTGGTGGTTTGCCAGGTGCCGTCGTCGGTAAGTTGGGTCTCGGTTTGGGCGAGGGCCTGGGTGGTGAGGAGGGTGAGGACGATCAGGATGAGGGGGTTTTTGGTCACGATGCAAGGATAGGAGGGATGGAGAAGAAGGGGAAGGATGAAAGGAAAGAGAAGATTTTTTGAACGCAGAGGCAATTTGAATTCAGAGGTAAGAGGAGGAAATGGGGTTTGTGGGAGGGAATGGAGTTTTTTGGGTTGAGAGGGGGTTTGGGTGAAGGGTGGGCGGCTGACGCGGGTGCTGGGTATGGTGAGGAAACGGGATTGTTTGAGCGGGCGTTGTTAATGAGGGTGTAGCGAAGATTCATCGGCATTTACTATGGCCATAGATCAAAGGCCAGCTATACAATCGGTCATGCCAGGCCCCAAATACACACGCAAAGACCTTATAACCAGCCACAAACAAATCGCTCTTGGATTCCTAGAGCAAGCATTGGCAAAAACACATGAAGCAGACGAGTACATCGTTGAAGCCAAGTCATTTAAGCAAACACTTGATCTAGCAAAAACCATTGATGATTTAATTGGCAACCCACTGATCACCCAACAACTCCTTGCTGCATCAGGATTTTCAGGTAAGGCGACGACTCATCTTACAACGGATGAAATGAATCATGCTTTATCTGAAGCGATTGAAAAAATTCGAACTGGTGCTGGCGATCTGTGGAGAGAAGACCTTCTGTTTCGATATCTCCTTACAAAGGGCGATAGTTTAGGTGGAAAGCTACGAAATTTAACAGGAAGAATGGGCGCAGAAAAATTTGCTGGCACGGTCGAGAAAGCGATTCCGAACAGGTATTCGATTCACAAAAAAAACAAATAAGAAAGGGAAGGTCCTTTCTTTGAGTTGGAATGACCGCATTATTTATTTCGACAAAAAACCACGATTTGTCGGAAAAAATATTGATGTTGTTCTGCTAAATTCATCTCTATCTGACGACCCCGTTCACGATCCAAAATGTTTCTTGGCATGCGGTGAAATCAAAGCTGGAATTGATCCTGCCGGAGCAGATGAACACTGGAAAACCGCACAAACAGCCCTGCTTCGAGTGCAAGATGCCTTTGATTCAGGTCAGGTACCAAAAGTTTTTTTCGTCGGCGCAATAATTGTAAATAGCATGGCGGACGAGATGATCAAAGCAATCAAAGAGAAAACGCTCAACCATGTCGCCAATCTCACATCGACAAAGCAACTTGACGCATTGGCTTCTTGGCTTGTGGCACTTTAGAGGGTTTTTTCCATATATACACACACTTCCTGAGTTCAGATCTGCCGTGCTCTCCCATTTGCTGACTGCTATTGCCTTTCCCTTTTGGAAGCACCCAAATTTTTTCAATATCAAAGCCCGCTTTACTTGCAATGTCTGAGAGGATTAGATCAACAGGGATATGAATGCCGTGAAATCTAACATTGTCATTGACCATTACCAGCGGAGCTCCAGGTTTTAGTATCCTCTCAAATTCAAATATTGCCAAAGCCATTTCACGAAAATACCCACTGACCATTCTTGGTATACCTGAGTTGTTCAACTCGCCAGCAACTTTTGCCTGCTCCAAAAAACCGATTATATTCGCAAGAAGTTCTTGCTCCTGCCAAGCATTCATTGCGTCCGAGTATTTTTTTGAACCAGAAACTGCCTCAAGATCATCTTTGAAACGATTTTCAACAGTACAAGTTAGCATTGTTTGTCGGAGGTGTTTGAGAGCATCCTCGCCAACACCCAGATATGCAAGTTCGAGTGCATATGTGCGAGTGTAATCGTAGCGATTGCAATATGGCGGCGAGGTAATAAGCCCCGAAAAGGATCGTGCACGAAGCTTTGGCAAAACCGAAAGGCAAGATCCTTCAAACAAATCTATTGAACCCTTTGCGACTGTTTCCGGCAAGTCGAACAAATCATTATCTGGGGATTCGAGATCAAATGCTATTTCGTTGATCTTGTCAACAACTGCATCATTAAATCCAAAAATCTTGCCTTTATCAAAAGCCGTCTTCCGAACTGACCGCCCCGATCTGTGGTCCCATCGTAAATATTGCCCGTCTTTCCTTGTAAAGCTGATTTTTTCCAACACGCACATACATGCAAACTGAAGTACTTGTCGCATCAGATCGTCATTGAGAGTTTGTACTTCCCAACGGAATCTCTCTAGAGACCTTTGTGTTTCAGCAGAAAACGCCCCCTTCGTAATCCGCAAATGCTGAAACGGAATGGTTTTTCCTTTTTGAGTCCAACTTCTTTCAGATGCAAAATCTCGTAATCCTTGAATTATATCGATTTGGTTATTACATTTACGAAGATTCATGCGAGTTTGTATAATACTTGCACTATGTGGAAGTAGCTCGATCCCCGCTGACGGCTTACCACGATCAGATGCGACAAACATCGTCGTACCAGCTCCTGCAAAAGGATCCAATATTGGCCCATTAGGCATGCTAATGGTATCAAAGATATAGTTGATTAATTTGGAAGAAAAACCCTCTTTATATTTACACCATCTGTATTCACTAGCAGTTTTGTTAGCCTGAAAGCTCACTAACCGCCTATCTAAATCTCCGTTTACTTCGAGAATGTTCGAAAAATCAGCCGTCAGCTTTTTATCCAGATGGTCAATTGTGTCGCAAGTTAGCATGTACCCAGTCCTTTCAGAGAGACTCATCATAGCGTACCCGCCCAAACACCATACGTCAACTCGGTGCATTTCAAGACCACACACATCGCAAGAAAGGAACCTCATCAAATCTGCACACTGCACTTCAGTCAACGACTATTCATCTTGTTCAATGCGATTGATTTGATTCAGGGGGGCTTGGGGGCGATACTACTTATAGACCACCACTTTTTTGGAGATTTGCGATGACTACTGACCCGTTTAATGCTGCCTCGAATCTTGATGTCAATGGCGAGCGATATTCCTATGTTCGGCTTGGGGCTTTGGAGGAGGCGGGGTTGGGGGATATGTCGAGGATGCCGTATTCGATTCGGGTGTTGCTGGAGGCGATGGTTCGGAATCATGATGGGTTTATTGTGACTGAGGACGATATTCGGGGGTTGGCGGGGTACAACGCGGGGGCTGTCAAATCAGTCGAGATGCCGTTTATGCCTGGGCGGGTTATGCTTCAGGACTTTACGGGGGTGCCTTGTGTGGTGGACCTTGCAGCGATGCGCGATGCGATGAAGAATCTTGGGGGGAACCCGGCAGCGATCAATCCGGCGGTGGCGTGTGATCTGGTGATTGACCACTCGGTGCAGGTCGATGACTTTGCGACCTTTGTCGCGTTGACGATCAATGCGGAGAAGGAGTTCAGCCGAAACGCTGAGCGGTATACATTCTTGAAGTGGGGTCAGGAGAGTTTGGATAACTTCCGGGCTGTGCCGCCGGCGAC
>JAESRA010000031.1 GCA_016764895.1 Phycisphaerales bacterium
CACAGAGTGCAAAATTAGGTCTTTTTGCTCTCTTGAAACTAGACCGATTGGTGCTAAATATACGCTACACCCACCTAAAAGCTGCCTAAAAACAGCCTATAAATGGCCTAAAAACAGAGCCGCCCGGACCGTCCGGGCGACTCTGAGCAGGAAATGATTATGGAACACGGCTCAACTGAGAACAATAGACTTTCTTTCTAAAATCACTTGCTTCCTGTCGAACACAAGGTAGAATAGACCGGTCTATCTTTTTATTCCAACCGATCACCAAAAACTTTGAAAGATTCCCAATATGGCAAACTCAAAACGCGAACTCGTCCTCACCTGTGCCCGTGAACTCTTTGAACGAGAAGGGTTCCACGCCACCGGCATCGATCGCATCCTCGAAAAAGCAGGCGTCGCCAAAATGACCCTCTACAACAACTTCGGATCCAAAGACCAACTCATCGTCGAAGTCCTCAACCAAAGCTCGCACATCATGATGGAACGGATCAAAAACTACGCCATGAGTGCCAGTTCTGACTCATACGAGCAGATTCTTGCCATCTTCAAGGCCCTGGGCGATTGGTACCAAGACCCCGAGTTCTGTGGATGTATGTTCCAAGCCGCCGTCGCCGAGTTCCCAGACCACGACTCCGAACCCGCCCAAGCAGCCCTGGCCCACCACAAACGATTGACCACCATCTTTGAAGAAATGTGCATCAAAGCCGAGCTCAAAGAACCAGTACAACTCTCCCGTAGACTGGCCCTTCTAGCATCAGGCGCCTCCTGCGTCGCCCGCCAAGCAAAAGCCCGCACCCCAGCCGACGACGCCTACCAAATCGCCGAAATCCTCCTCGAAAGAGCCAGCAAATAAAACCCAATTCAAATGAAATAGAACGATCTGTATCGTCGTTTGTCCTAAGGAACCATACCACGACCCAAAGGAACACACAATGAGCGAAAACTCCACCCATACCAATACCATCGAGTTCACCCAAGCAAACTTCGACACCCTCATCAACGCCGATTCCCCCACACTCGTCGACTTCTGGGCCCCCTGGTGCGGCCCATGCAAAGCCCTAGGCCCAACCATCAACGAACTCGCAAACGATTTTGAAGGCAAATCAACCGTCGGAAAACTCAATGTAGACGACCACCCATCCCTAGCCGCCAAATACGGCGTCTCCTCGATCCCAACAGTCCTGGTCTTCAAAAACAGCAAACTCATCAAAACCCTCGTAGGGCTCCGACCCAAAGAAGCCTACGCCGAGGTGCTCAACGCAGGTTGATTCACAGTCTCTCTTGAGAAGGTGCCGTCGTGCGAATGGTATCTTCTCATCTCTCTTGGAAAGTTCACTTTCCACAGCAACGCCCGGCCTTCCCTCGCCGGGCGTTTGTTGTTTTCAACCGTTCCACCAAAATTCAAGCATGGAATTCGCAGCCGCCATGCTATCCTCTACCCGCAATGGCAAAGGACCCCTGGGACACTCCGGCGATGCGGCAATGGACCGCCATCAAAAAAGAACACCCAGAATGTGTCCTCTTCTTTCGCATGGGCGATTTCTACGAACTCTTCGGAGATGACGCCGTCAACCTCGCCCGTGACCTAGGCCTTTCCCTCACCCAACGCTCCTCCAAAATCCCCTTCGCCGGCGTCCCCCACCACCAAAAATCAAACTACCTCCAAAAAGCCATCGACGCCGGCTACCGCGTCGCCGTCGTCGACCAACTCCAAGACCCCAAAGATGCCAAAGGCGTCGTCAATCGAGGCGTCACCCAAGTCGTCACCCCAGGAACCCTCGTCGACGAAGCCCTCATGCTCGACGAACAAACCGCCCACCTCGGCGCCATCGTCTTCGACGACGACCATCACGCCGGCATCGCCATCGTCGAACTCTCCACCGGCTCCTTCCAAGTCTTCGACGGCTCAACCAACGCCTGCACAGACGAACTCGCAAAAGTCGGCATCCGCGAACTCATCTACGCCGAATCCTCCATGGGACAAATCCCGCCACGAACCCAATCAATCCTCGACGCCCTCCAAGTCCCAGGCACCGGACAACCCTCCTGGCACTTCCGCAAAGAAGAAGCACTCGAAGCCATCCACCAACAATACGGCTCCGCAACCACCGCCGGCTACGGCCTAGACGACTCCTCAATCTCCATCCGCGCCGCCGGGGTCATCCTCAGATACCTCCGCCAAACCCAAGCCGTCGATCAAGAAGAAACCAACGCCGCCTCCGGCTCAGAGTTCCAGCGCCAACGCGCCACCCTCGCCCACCTCCGCCCCCCCACACTCATCGACCGAACCGCCACCTGCACCATCGACGCCACCAGCCTCCGCGCACTCGAAATCGAACACACCATCCGCGACACCAGCGTCGAAGGGTCACTGGCAGGCATCTTCCTCGCCTCACAAACCGGCACCCGCTGCGTCCTCCGCACCCCAATGGGCAAACGCATGATCCGCCACTGGCTCAGCGGCCCGCTCACCCAAATCAGCGCAATCAACGCAAGACTCGACGCCGTCGACGCACTCAAAGACGACCGCACCCTCGCCGGAGCCCTCGGCGATCTCCTCGCCCCATCTGCGACATCGCACGCATCGCAGGACGCGTCGCCCTAGGACGCGCAACCCCACGCGACCTCGTCGCCCTGGGCAACGGCGGATCAGGAATCCAAGCCCTCATCGAAACCCTCGACCAAAGCAACACCCTCGCATCCCACCGATCCGCGCTCATCAGCATCCAATCCGCACTCTCCCCGGTCGCCGAGTCCATCGTCGCCAAATGCGTAGACGATCCCCCCGCCCACATGCGCGACGGCGGCCTCATCCGCGACGGCATCGACCCACAACTCGACCAAGCCCGCGCCCTAGAACGCGACGCCGGCGCATGGCTCATCGACTACCAAACCAAACTCATGGAAGAACACGACCTCCCCTCCATGAAGGTTGGCTACAACAAAGTCTTCGGCTACTACATCGAACTCCCCGCCGCCCAAGCCGCCCGCGCCCCCGACATCTTCACCCGCAAACAAACCCTCAAAAACGCCGAGCGATACATCACCCCAGAACTCAAAGACTTCGAAGACAAAGTCCTGGGCGCCTCAGGCCAAGCCATCGACCGAGAACGCATCTTGTTTGACAAGCTCTGCCAGCAAGCCCGCAGCGTCCTCGACGAACTCGGCTCCTACGCCCACACCGTCGGACAACTCGATGTCCTCTGTGGATTCGGCGACAAAGCACACCACCGGGGCTGGGTCCGCCCAACCATCACCACCGATTCCGCCCAAGAAAACCACCTAGAAAACAGCCTAGAAATCATCCAAGGCCGCCACCCCGTCCTCGACGAAATGCTCGAACAACGCTTCGTACCAAACGACTGCACCCTCGGCACCAAAGACTCTCCACCACACCTGGCACTCCTCACAGGCCCAAACATGGCCGGTAAATCAACCTACATCAGGCAGTGCGCACTCCTGGTCGTCCTCGCACAAGCAGGCAGCTTCGTCCCCGCACAGTCCATGACCCTCGCCGTCACCGACCGCATCTTCACCAGAGTCGGCGCAGACGACGCCCTCCACCGAGGCCTCTCCACCTTCATGGTCGAGATGACCGAAACCGCCAACATCCTCAACAACGCCACCGCAAGCTCACTCATCATCCTCGACGAAATCGGAAGAGGCACCTCCACCCTCGACGGCCTCTCGCTCGCATGGGCCATCACCGAACATCTTGCACAGGCCCATGGCTCTGGACCACGCACACTCTTTGCCACCCACTACCACGAAATCACCGAACTCGAAGAACACCTAGAAAACCGCGTCAAAAACCTCAATGTTGCCGTCAAAGAATGGACCAGCGAAGACGGCGTCCAAGAAATCGCCTTCCTCCACTCCATCCGACCCGGATGCGCCGACCAATCCTACGGCGTCCATGTCGCACGACTCGCCGGTGTCCCAACAAGCGTCACCACCAGAGCCGCCGAGGTCCTCGAATCACTCTCAGTACAACAAGGCGACCGCATCGACGCCAAATCAATCGCATCAACCAACACCAAAGCCGTCGCCAAAGCAAACAAAGATTCAGCAGGCCAGATGGGTTTGTTCACCGAGTTTGTAAATCACCCAGTCGTCAACGAACTCCGCGAAGTCAAACTCGACGACATGACCCCCATGCAGGCCTTTGACACGCTCCGCACTTTGCAAGACCGCGCATCGACCGATTCGTAAATCAGATACTCAAATCTTCAAGTTCAAACCTCTCACCCTTGGGCACATAGATCAAATCATACTTGACGATCCAGGTATCGCCGTTGTCGTACGAGGCCGTCCCCGTATGGCGCAGCCGACCATCACCGATCCGGCGAAGATGCATCCGTCGCATCTCCGTCTTGCCGTTGGACGCTTGATACGCACTCCCAATAAAGTACACCCCATCGACATCCATCTCTGGATCAGATTCAAACTCAGCCAGATCGCCATTGGCACCCGTCCAAATCTGTTTCCAGGTCTTGGTTCGTGGATCAAAGTGCGTCCAGCTCTCCCAGGCATACGAATCGCCCACAGACACCCAACGCTCATAAATCGCCATGCCCCCCGCCCGGAACTCAAGGACATTCCGACCAACGAGCTTCCCGTCCTTGGCCGAATAGCAATCCCAATCTCCAACCCAGAAGTGCAACGCTGAGTCAGCAGAACTTTGCTCCGCCTTCGGGGCTTCGGTTGGCGCAGATTGAGCCGTAAGCTGCGGCCCATTCATCGAACTCATCAGTTCCTTCCAACGCGGATCTTTGTGAAGTGATTTGAGATCCGTATCCGTGCCGTACTGGTGTGAATCCCGAATCCCCAACTGGGCGGCTTTCTCCAGCGCCATAAACGCCTGATCGGTATTCCCCTTGAGGGCATGAGCGCAGCCGAGGTTGTAGAACCCCAGCGGGGCCGTCTGCTCAAAGGTCGTCGC
>JAESRA010000004.1 GCA_016764895.1 Phycisphaerales bacterium
ATGTATTTATCAGGTGGAGTTATGAGAGGTTACGTAAACAATGTATCCTATTCTGGAGCAGCATCCATTGTGAGTGGTACGTGGTATCATGTAGCCTTCACGTATGATGGTTCAACTGCTACATCTTATGTAGATGGGGTGTTTGATGGATCGGTGTTGGGCATGATGCTCTCTCATGAGGTTGCCTGCTTAAAAAGATAGTCGGCAGGTTCCTCTGGTATCGGGTCGATCGGGGTGCGGGCTCAACCCGTTCCCAAGGGCTTTTTCATCGAAACCGCGCGGTTCTTGCGCGTTATCGTCTTCGACCGAAAACCCTAGCCCGCATAGGCACAAAGTACCAGTTTGGATCATCGAGAATTCCACACAGTTTGCACACAAACCCCGAATAATCCGCAAAATCGGCACGCGTGTGGTTAGTGGTCCAAATCAAGTCCATCAAGAAACGGGTCTGCGGGCTTGGCTTTGTCATTCTTCATGGATTCAAAGTCATCCTGAACTCGCCGAAGAACCGCGCTGCGGGCGCTTTCAAACTCCGCATCATCAATCTGCCCAGACTTATGCATCTGGTGCAGATGATCCAGTAATCCAGAGGCCCCAACGCTGGCTGACGCGCCCTGATCGAGCATCTTACGACGCAGCGTAAAAATAACAAACCCGCCGATAATGACAATCACAATCAGGATAATAATCCAAATAAGCATCGAGGACATCGAGCCGGATTGTCCAATGGTGAGCATCGCCATGACCTGAGTATACACAATCTTCAGTACGACCGCGAAACGATCTCTTCACGCAGCGGGATCAGCAAATTCGGCACCGCATACTGATCCACAAGTTCTTGCCCTCGTTCGATTAACTCATCAAGTTGTCCGACCAAATCCTTCAAATCCGTCACCGGGTCATACTTACGCAGCGTCAGGTACACCGAAATCGGTTCATTGCCCGAAGAACTGCTAGGCACCCCAGACTTGGAGCCGGTCCGCGTCTTGATCTCAAAGTGCGCTTCGAGCCCCTTCTCATTGAGCAGGTTCATCCCCAACAACGGCTGGCAGTCATTGATCTTGATATCCTCATTATCAATCAACGCAGCCAGCGGCGAACCACTCAGCAAAGCACTCGCCGCAATCTCATCATGATTCTCCTTGGCCGCAAGGTCAAACCCATACAGCAACTCAATATATTCCAAATCCAAAGGCGAAATCGACAAATAATACGGCGACACCTCCGCCGCCATCCGATGAACCGAATACATCTCCTCCTCAGTCGTCGGATTCACCACCCCCGACCGAACCGACGACGACCGGATCGCCATCCACCGATGCGGCGTCGCATTGGCCGCAGACTCGAGGGCAAGTTCATCCTTGTACCGACGAAACGCATTCATCGCCGGAAACGACCGCCGAGCCCGCTCAAACAAATCCAGCACCGGCTCCCGATTCGTCGGCAACTCCATGCGCACATTCAGTTTGGCGTTGATATAAAAATCAGAGCAGAGAGCGCGGTACGAATTGGGCATCTGCGGCCTCCTTGCCAAATATGGGCGGCTCAATAGGATCGTCCTGATCCAACAAAATAATTGTAGCAGATGAATCCCAATTATGCGTCACAATAAGACAAATGACGCACAATGGGGACAAGCTGTCGATAAGTCGTTGCGTCCAAAGGGTGTCTAAATCGGAGAGCCCATAATCCAGCCCATAATCTCATCGGTCTCCGTCAGATCCTCAATCACAAGATCCGCACCCGAGGCCTCAAGCTCCCCAAAGCTCGCGTGCCCCGTCGCAACCGCCAAAGCCCGGCAACCATTGTCCTTAGCGCAGCTCACATCATGCACAGTATCCCCGATGATGAGTACTGATTGGGGATCAATCTCTATCGATTTCACATCCCGGTAGTTGCCCATCGCCACCGCAGGCAGATGCGAGCGGTGGGGGAGTTCGTGCGGGGAGTCATCGCCCCATGCGTTGATCGTAAAAAGATTCGGATCAAACCCCGCCGCCTTGATCTTGATTGTCCCCGTCTCCTGATAGTTCCCCGTCAGCAACCCAAGCGCAGGATTCGTGCCATGGCTGGCGGCCGCAAAGACAAGATCATGCGCCCCAGGAAGCGCACGGGCCACCGACTGTGATTCGGACATCCTTTCAAGATTCTGGTGATAGCCCGTCCGCATCGCCTGAATGTTGCTCGCCGTCGGTTCGATGCTGTTGAGTACAAGCATCTCGGCGATGATGACCGGATCCAACGCCCCGCCAAAGGTGATGCCCTCGATGGTAAAGTCCGGC
This sequence comes from Phycisphaerales bacterium, assembly GCA_016764895.1. Lineage (GTDB taxonomy): Bacteria > Planctomycetota > Phycisphaerae > Phycisphaerales > UBA1924 > UBA1924. The sequence continues at coordinate 2,283 of JAESRA010000004.1, forward strand.
GAAAACAACGACCGCCCCGCATCGCGCAGACAATCAATCCCGATGTGATTGGTTTCAAGTAGGGTCATATCAATATCAAAAAGAATGAGCATACAAACCTCGTGAGTGGTTAAGGGGGTAAATAGGAATATACCCCGCTTCGTCCGATCAATTCCGCAGTTTTGACCTCTGCAAGCTCAGAATAGGCAATTCATTGGCACCAGAGCGAATCGGGGCTACTCTTACTGGTGAACGCCTTGGAACCCGCTCCGCTCGTGGTACATCGATACCACTCGGACAATCCCCCAACCAAGGCAACGCGAGAATAGAATGAAGAACCGTTTTTTTGCCTCGTCAAAGACGACCGGTGGAGAGTTGATCGCGTGAGTCTGTACCAATCACAACCAAATGACGATGTCCAACGCGTCCGCGATGCCTCCGATATCGTCACCGTCATCGGCGAGTGCATCACCCTCAAACCAAAGGGCCGAGAGTATGTCTGCATCTGCCCCTTCCACGACGACCACTCACCCTCCATGTGCGTCGTCCCCGCCAAACAAATCTTCCACTGCTTCGTCTGCGGCACCGGAGGCGATGTCTTCACCTTCGTCCAGCGATACCACTCAATGGATTTCCGCGAAGGCCTCACCTACCTCGCCGAACGAGGCAACATCGAACTCACACCATTCAAACCAAGCAGACAATCCGGCAACGACTCGCCCGAACAGCACCACCCCACCGGCTCAACCAAACAAGACATCCTCCTAGCAAACGAACAAGCCCAAGCCTACTTCCGAGCATTGTTCTCACACCCAGAACATGGCAAAGTGGCACGCGACTTGATCGATCGCCGAGGCATGTCCCCAGAGATCGTCGAAAAATTCGGCGTAGGAACAAGTGCCGACCGATGGGACGGACTCCTCATCACCATCGGCAACAAAGAACTCAACGCCGAAGCCTTCACAGACGCCGGACTCCTCAAAACCCGCGATCAAGGCGGCCAATACGACGCCATGCGCAACCGCCTCATCTTCCCCATCTGCGACCAGATCGGTCGCGTCATCGCCTTCGGTGGCCGCCGCATCAACGACGACGATGACCCCAAATATCTCAACAGCCCCGAAACCCTCGTCTTCAACAAATCCCGCACCCTCTATGGCCTCAACCACGCCCAACGAGCCATCAAACGACAACGCGTCGCCGTCGTCGTCGAAGGCTACACCGATGTCATCGCCTGCCACCAGCACGGCGTAGAAAATGTCGTCGCCACCCTCGGCACCGCACTCACCAAAGGCCACGCCACCATTCTCCGCCGCCTCTGCGACACCATCGTCCTCCTCTTCGACGGCGACCAAGCCGGTGAGCGCGCCGCCGACCGAGCCATCGAAGTCCTATTTTCTGAAACCATCGACATCAAAATCGCCGCCCTCGCCGGCTACACCGACGCCAAAGATCCCGACGAACTTTTGAGCAAAGATGGCGGCCAAGCAATCTTCAACCAAGCAATAGAAGGCGCCGTCGATCTCCTCAAATGGCGATTCGACCGCCTCCGCGCCGAGCTCGACGGCGCAGGCGTCGCAAGAGTCACCCAACGCATCGAAGAAGAAATCCGCACGCTCCTGGACCTGGGCATCGAAAAACTCAGTCCCATGCGCCGCCAGCTCATGATCCGCCAAATCGCCGGTGCCGCCGGCGTTTCTGAGCAAGTCGTCAAAGCCTCAATGCGCCTCGGCCGCCGTGTACCCGCCTCAGTCGAGCCCAAAAACACGCCCCACATGGAACGCGAATCCCGGATCACTCCACGAGAATTGTTGCTCGGATGTTTACTCAGCGATACCAAACTCTGGCTCACGATGACCTCCGACGAGCATGATCTCCTCATGACCACCCTCTTTCAATCCCAGGCCTCTTCGATGGTCGCCCAAGCACTTCACGAAAGCGTCGAGAACGGCTCCGGAACCGGGCTCCACCAAGTCCTCCAAGAACTCGCCGAAACAATGGCCCATGGAACCAGCGAAGAAACAGATATTGATCCCGTCGGGCGCGCTACCTTATTATGCCGAACGGTTGAACAGCAAAGCGAAGGCTCCAGCGAACGCCTCTCGCGGCTGATGCGCGAGTGTCTGCGGGAAGTTTCGATGTCCGACGAAAATGTACAAACTACTGCCAGTGAAGAATCAGGAACCGATGAGAACGAAAAATTACGCGAGTTTGCCTTGCGCCAGCAAACAATGAGAAAAAAATACGGCACCATGCGAGGACGACTATCGAGCGGAGACAACTAAGGCACATATGTAAGCATGTACAAGCATGTGCAAGCCGCTATTGACCAAGCAACGCGTGCTAGGATAAGTGCATTCATTGCACAAGTTGGGAGAAGTATGATCGGGATCACACATCCATCAGTCACAGCCTTGATCGAATCCGGACGCGTTCGCGGCTGGCTTAGTTTTGAAGAACTCAACAATGTTCTCCCAGACGAGTTGGTCGATCCAGTCGCCGTTCATGCGATCCTAGCGATGGTCGACGACGCGCAGATCGAGCTTGTCGACGAGATGGAGTTCCGTGGCCGCGCCTTCCGCGCCCGCAGATCAGGCGACGCGCGAACACTCGAAAGCATCCAAAGCCTCGACTCAGAGTTCCGCGCCATGTCCGTCCCAGGCGGCGAACACCTCGGCAACAACGAATTTCTACGCGTCCGAATCAACTCCCCGCATTTCTCAAGCACCGTCGTCCTCAATACCGAAGACCTCAAACAAGCCAAAAAAGATGTCGAAGAAGCCCAAGGCATGAACGACCGGCTCGTCCAACGCGATCTCGACGAAGCCATCAACGCCGAGTCAGACCGCCGGATGGACGATCCCGTCCGAATGTACCTCTCCCAGATGGGCACCATTCCTCTCCTCACTCGCCAAGAAGAAATCCGCCTCGCCAAGAAAATCGAAACCACCCGCATGATTTTCCGCCGACGCTGTTTGGAGTGCGATTACATCATCACCCAAGCCGTCGAAACACTCAAACTCGTCAGCGACGGAAAGCTCCCCTTCGACCGAACCATGCGCACAAGCACGCTCGACGAAAACGCCAAAGAAAAACTACTCATCCGCATCCCGGCCAATCTCCCAACCATCGAAATGCTCCTCGCGCTCAACCGCCAAGACTGGGAAGAACTCGAAGGCCTCCGCCACGACGACGGCACCGTCCACGAAACCAAAAAAGCCAAAGTCATCCAAACAAGAATCTCCTCAAGACGCCGCCGCATGGCCGCCCTCGTCGAAGAACTCTGCCTGCGAACCGGCCGCATCGTCCCCCTGATGCGCAAAATCCGTTCAATCTCCGAAAAAATGAAAGCGCTCCGAGGCGAAATGCTCGAAGCAGCAATGTACCCCAAAAAATACGACCCCGAAGACCTCGAAGTCATGCGCATGGAACTCGATGGCCTGCGCGCACTGGTCCTCGAAGACCCAGAAAATCTACAGGCACGCATCGAATGCATCTCCACCGTATTCTGGGAATACGAACAAGCCAAACGCGACCTCTCAGGCGGAAACCTCCGCCTCGTCGTCTCCATCGCCAAAAAATACCGCAACCGAGGACTCGGATTCCTCGATGTCATCCAAGAAGGCAACACCGGGCTCATGCGCGCCGTTGACAAATTCGAATACAAAAGAGGCTACAAATTCAGCACCTACGCGACATGGTGGATCCGCCAAGCCATCACCCGCTCAATCGCAGACCACGCCCGCACCATTCGCATCCCCGTCCACATGATCGAAACCATGACTCGCCTGCGGAACATCCAAAAAGAAATGAAACAACGCACAGGCGTAAACCCATCCCCACAAGAAATGGCCGAACAAGCCAAAATGACCCCCGCCGAGGTCAGCCGCGTCCTGAGCATCTCCATGCACCCCATCTCCCTTGACCGACCCGTCGGCGAATCCGAAGACTCAAACTTCGGCGATTTCCTCGAAGACACCAACCAACGCACCCCAGACCAAATCGCAGGCCAAGACGCACTCAAAAACCGCATCGAACTCGTCCTCAAAACACTCTCCTACCGAGAACGCGAAATCATCAAACTCCGCTACGGCATCGGCGACGGCTACACCTACACACTCGAAGAAGTCGGACGAATATTCAAAGTCACCCGCGAACGCGTCCGCCAAGTCGAAGCCAAAGCCATCCGAAAGCTCCAGCACCCAGTCAGATCCCGCAAACTCGGAAGCTACATCGACCAGCAACTCGGCTGAAATCAGCACGCCTACATCCCCAATAATCATTGAATACTGTGCGTTGTAAACCGAAACATCTTGGGTAGACACCGGTATGCTTGTGTACCATGGGTCAATCAGACCGTGGTTTGTACTTTGTCGTGAGGTAATAAGTTGAACAATGCAATCGAAATGAACAGCGTCCGCAAAACCTTCGGATCAAAGGTCGCCGTCCAAGGCATCGACCTGGCTATCCCAGAAGGCTCCATCTACGGCTTCATCGGCCCCAACGGCGCAGGCAAAACCACAACCATCCGAATGATCATGTCCATCCTCTTCCCAGACTCAGGAGAACTCTCCGTCCTCGGAAAAAAATCCGCCGTCGAATCCAAAGACCGCATCGGATACCTCCCCGAAGAACGAGGCGTCTACAAAAAAATGAAAGTCGCCGCCTTCCTCGTCTACATGGGCCGCCTCAAAGGAATGGACTCCGCCGGACTCAAACCCAAAGTCATGGACTGGCTCGAACGCATAGAACTCGGAGAGGTCGCCAAAAAGAAATGCGAAGAACTCTCCAAAGGCATGCAACAAAAAGTCCAGTTCATCGCCTCAGTCCTCCACGAACCAGACCTCATCATCCTCGACGAACCCTTCTCAGGCCTCGACCCCGTCAACATGCGACTCCTCCGCGACCTCATCAACGAACAACACACCGCCGGCAAAACAGTCATCTTCTCCACCCATGTCATGCAACAAGCCGAGTCCATCTGTGACCACATCATCATGATCCACGAAGGCAAAAAAGTCCTCGACGACACCCTCGGCGACATCCGAAACCGCTTCGACCCACGCGCCATCCATGTCGACACCATCAATCACGACGACCAATCAACGCTCATCTCCGCCGTCCCAGGCATCGCCAATGTCCGCATCCACGAAGGCATCCATGTCGTCAAGCTCGACGAATCAATGGACAAACAACAAGCCATGCAAAACATTCTGAACGCCGTCCCCGTCTCCCGTATAGAAATCAAACGCCCCACCCTCGAAGATGTCTTCATCGAAATCGTCACCGGCGGCAGTTCGGGCGGCGATCACGAAGATGTCCGAGCCAAACTCCTCGCCGGCTCCAAAGAAACCCAGGAGGTGGCCTCATGAACTTCTCAAAAATTTTCCGAGTCGCAGGCCGAGAATTCGCCTCCACCGCCATGACCAAGGGCTTCATCATCGGCGCCCTGGTCGTCCCCGCAGTCATGGCCGCCTTGATCCCATTGATCGCGATCTTATCCGCCGCCGCCCAGCCCTCGGCCGACAAAGGCACGGTCTACATCCTCGACCATTCAACCGAGGTCTATGCCGAGATCGAAACCCGACTCTCACCCGAAGAAATCCGAGCCCGCTGGGAAGCCCGCGCCCAGCGAGCCGCAAACTTCGCCAAAGGAATGATGGGCCAAGCCGGCGGGGATCAAGTCGAAAACGCGATGGGCTTCATCAAAACCCCAGAGTTCCGCATCATCCCCACAGCCCCAGACGCCGACATCGAAGAAATCAAAACCGAAATCCGAGACCAACTCGCATCCGGTACCGAACTCGATGACCCAATGCAAAAAATCCTCGCAGTGATCGAAATCGACATCGACGCCGCCAACAAAGCCAACGACTCAGAAGGCTACGGCTCATACCAAGCCTTCTTTAGGCCCAAACTCAACGAAGAAACCGTCGGAGAAATCGAATCCGGCGTCCGCTGGTCCATCCGTGAACGACGCTACGAAAACGCCGGGCTCGACCGCGATCAAATCTCAGAACTCTCCAAAATCAACGAACGCGACAGCAAAGAAATCACAGAAGAAGGCGAACGAAACGAATCCTCCGAACTCGCCACCTTCCTTATCCCCGTTGCCGCACTCGTCCTCCTCATCATCGCCACCATGACCGGCGGCCAGTACCTCCTCACCACCACCATCGAAGAAAAATCCAACCGCGTCGTCGAAGTCCTCCTCTCCGCCTGCTCCCCAATGGAACTCATGACCGGCAAAATCGTCGGCCAAATGGGCGTCGGATTATCACTCCTCATCGTCTACAACTCCGTAGGCATCGCCGCCCTCATCGCATTCAACCGCCTCGACATGATCTCAGGACAAACCATCATCCTCTTCTTCGTCTTCTTTCTCCTCGCCTACTTCATGCTCGCCTCGATGATGGCCGCCATCGGCGCGGCCGTCAACGACATGCGAGAAGCCCAATCCCTCATGACCCCCGTCATGCTCATGATGATGATCCCATACTTCTTCTTCATGCCCGTCGTCCGCGCCCCAAACTCCATGCTCTCAACCGTCACAAGTTTCATCCCCCCAATCTCCCCCTTCATCATGATCATGCGCATCTCCTCCACCGACCCACCCCCTCCATTACAGATCGCCGCCGTCATCCTCGTCAACCTAGTAGGTGTCGTCGTATCCCTCTGGTTCGCCGCCAAAGTCTTCCGCGTAGGACTCCTCATGTACGGCAAACCCCCAAACCTCCGCACCCTAATAAAATGGATCAAAATGGCCTAGCCCGAGTTTGACGGCTCAGAGTCCCCTTCTCCGGGTGCCCCGTCGGAGCATTCTTATGCTCCTTCGGGTCTTGGAAAACCAGAGCCGGGTGCCACGACCCACCGTCTTCGGTGCGTCGTGTCTTATCCACAAATCACACCCCCAACCCGCATACCCTTACCCAATGAGTAAAGACCAAGCCCTCCTAACCAAACTCAACGAAATCTCGGCCCAGTACGACGCGCTATCCACCCAACTCGAATCCCCCCAAGTCCTCGCCGACCACAACCAAGTCCGCACCCTCTCCATAAAAAAAGCCGCCCTCGCCCCCGTCGTCGAAGGCTACCAACACTACCAATCCCTGCTGAGTGAAGCCGCCGAACTCCGTGATGCACTGACAGGTGACGACCCCGAACTCGCCGGCATGGCCAAAGAAGAACTCCCAACAGTCGAATCCGCCGCAACCAAACAACTCGAATCCATCAAATCCACCCTCGTCACCACCGACGACCTCGCCGTCGGCTCGGTCATCCTCGAAATCCGCGCAGGCACCGGAGGCGACGAAGCCGGGCTCTGGGCACGCGACCTCCTCGAGGTCTACACCCGCTACGCATCAACCCGAGGCTGGACCGTCGAAGAAATGTCCATCGACACCGACCCCTCCGTCGGAGGCATCCGCCACGCCGTCCTCAACTTCAAAGGCCAGGGCGTCTGGCAATGCCTCTCCTTCGAATCAGGAGTCCACGCCGTCAAACGAGTCCCCGCAACCGAAACCCAAGGCCGAGTCCACACAAGCACCTGCACCGTCGCCGTACTCCCAGAACCCGAAGCCGTCGAAATCAACATCGACTGGGCCAACGATGTCGACGAACACATCACCACCGCCCAAGGCCCCGGCGGCCAAAATGTCAACAAAGTCGCCACCGCAGTCCAACTCCGACACAAACCCACCGGCGTCGAAGTCCGAATGCAAGAGTCCAAATCCCAAGCACAAAACCGCGACAAAGCCAAGCGACTCCTCACCGCCCGCGTCTACGAAATCGAACAATCAAAAATAAACGCCGAGCGCGACGAGTCCAGAAGAGCCCAAATCGGCACCGCCCAACGCTCCGAAAAAATCCGGGTCTACCGCTACCAAGACAACATCGTCGCCGACCAACGCCTCAGCGAAAAGTTCAACAAAAACCTCATCATGGACAACGCCCAGCTCGGCCCACTCTTCGACGCACTCATCGAACAACAAACCACCCAGCGATTAGCAGCCCTCTAACCCCTCTTAGTAGAACGGGCTTCCAGCCCGTTTCTTCAAGCCCCAACCACTCACTGCGCCAGCACATAATAATACCGATCCCCGCCAAGTTTCTGAAATGATCCGGTTGCCAGATCCCCATTATCAAA
>JAESRA010000032.1 GCA_016764895.1 Phycisphaerales bacterium
ACCTTAACCGCATGCCCATCGACATGAACCAAGCCCTCATCAACCGAGGCCAAGAACGATACAACATCTTCTGCTCCGCATGCCACGGCTACGACGGCCAAGGCGGAAACTCAGGCACCGTCGGAAAACTCTGGTCCATGCCACCAGCAAACCTCGTCACCGACCCACGCTTCACAGACCGCACCCTAAGCTCAGGAAAAGACGGCTACCTCTTCCACATCATCCGCGAAGGCCTCTACACACCCGACGGCACCATCCGAATGCCCTCCTACAAACACGCCGTAAACGAACAAGACGCATGGGCAATCGTCGCCTACCTCCGTGTCCTCCAAACCGCACAAAATGTTGACCCATCAACACTCGACGCAGCAACCCTATCCCAAATGGGAAATCCACCGGCCGCCGATCCAACAGCCAACCCGGCAGACAGTGGGGGAGACCAATGAGTCAACCAATGAGTCAACCAATGAGCCAAATAGCAGCCAACAGACCCGCGCCAGACGCAACAGCACTCAGCGATGCCGACTGGGCAACTCGTCTTGAATCATTCGCCAAAGATGCGCGCATGCACGAGGATAACATCAACCTCCCCGCATCCGCCGCCGCCAAAATCGGCCGCCCAATGCTCGTCGTCGGGCTCCTCATGCTCGTCGTCGCCGCCATCGGAATCTTCTCGATCAACCTCCGCCACACACTCGCAGGCATCGAGATCGGCATCTTCACCATCCTTTGTATCTCCCTAGGTTCCCTCTTCTGGACCATGGTCTTCCACGCCCTCAACGCCGGCTGGGCCATCACCCTCCGCCGTCAGTTCGAAAACCTCGCAGCCCTCGTCTGGATCCCCGCCCTCTGTCTGGTAGTCATCGCCGTCATGGAAGTCATGATGGGCGGCATCCTCCTCACATGGCTCGATCCCGCCGTCCGCGAAGGAAACTACCTGCTCAAGGTCAAAGCCCCATACCTCAACGGCCCATTCTTCCTCGTCCGCGTAGTCATCTACGCAATCTGCTGGATCGGCCTCTCACAAATGCTCCTGCGATGGTCACGCAAAACCGATCAAACCGGCGACCGCGCCCTCGGACGCCGTGCCCGCTGGTGGTCCAGCCTCGGCATCCCCATCTTCGCATTCTCAGCAACCTTCTGCGCATTCGACTTCCTCATGTCCCTCGACTACCGCTTCTTCTCCACCATGTGGGGCGTCTACTTCTTCGCCTCTTGCGCACTCGGATCAGCATCCGCCGTCGCCATCATCATGACCCTCATCAAATCCTCAGGCCGACTCCAAGGCGTCGTCACCGAAGAACACTTCCACGACCTGGGCAAACTCGTCTTCGCCTTCATCGTCTTCTGGGCCTATGTCACCTTCTCACAATACTTCCTCATCTGGTACGCAAACATCCCAGAAGAAACCATGTGGTACACCGCCCGCCGCGCGATGGGCTTTGAATGGCTCTTCAAAGTCATGCTCATCGGCCACTTCGCCCTCCCATTCCTCATCCTCATCTGGCGTCCAATCAAACGAAGCCCAAAACTCCTCTCAATCATGGGTGTCTACCTAATCATCATGATCGCCCTGGACATGGCATGGATCATCCTCCCCATGCTCAACATCAACAACGCCTCAACAGCAGCACCATCAGTCCCAGGCATGCTCATCCACGCCGCCGGTGCCCTCGGAGTCGTCATGATCTTCGGCTGGTTCGTCTGCAATAAAATCACCAAATCACCACTCATCCCCACCAAAGACCCAATGCTCCACGAAGCACTCAGTCACAAAAACTATGTCTAAAAGCCATGTCTAAACGATCCCGAGTTCACACAGACCTCGACCATCAAGGAATATACCAATGACCGACGCATTCCACGATCACTCAAACGACCCAGCCCCGCAAGAAGCCCACGCCCAAACCGTCTCACCAAAGGCCCTGGGCATCACCCTCATCCTCATGGTGCTCGGTGTCCTGGCCGTCATCTTCATACTCATTGCCTACTTCGACAACTTCATGTCAAACTACCACGCAGAAATCAACGAAACAACAGCCATCTCAGGACCAACATGGGAAGCCAAACAAACATCCCTCCAATCACTCAACACCTACGGCTGGGTCAATAACACCACCGCACACCAACCAATCGACAACGCTGTCGAGCAAGTCATCACAGAGTACGCATCCAACTAACCCCCAAATATGAACTACGCCCTCAAGCACAACCCGATCACAGCACTCCTCGTCATCATGACGACGGCGATCGCTCTGCTTGCAACGCCCGCCTCCGCCCAACGCATCCTCGACAAAGACCAAGTCCGCCAACTCAACGGCGTAGACCTCGTCGAAAATCAAGGCGCCATGCTCCCCATGGACGCAGTCTTCACCACCGCTGACGGCAAAGAAGTCGCACTCGCACAATACTTCCTAGACGATAAACCAACAATACTCGCACTCGTCTACTACGAATGCCCAATCGTCTGCCCAACAGTCCTTCGCGCCCTGAGCAACACCATCAACGAACTCGACTACACCGTAGGCGAAGACTACCGAGTCCTCGTCATCAGCTTCGACCACCGAGAAGGCACCACCCAAGCACTCAACAAACGCGAAGACTTCATCAACACCTACACCAGAGCCAAAACAAACCTCGCCGCCCGCAGAGGCATCGAATTCTTCACAGGCTCCAAAGAATCAATCCAAGCAATCACCGCAAGCATCGGTTTCGAATTCAATGAAATCAACGGCGGAGAATACGCACACCCAATCTCACTCATGGCCATCTCGCCAAAAGGAAAACTCACACGCTACCTCTACGGCTACGACTACCCCGCAAATCAACTCAAACTCACACTCCTCGACGCAAGCCAAGGCAAAATCGCAAAAAGCTGGGGAGACCGGTTCATGCACTTCTGCTACCGCTACGACCCCCTCGCAGGCTCATACTCCCTCGTCGCCTTCCGCGTCATGCAAGTCGGGGCACTTCTCGGCGCCTTCATCCTGTTCTCATCCATCGGGCTCCTCTTCCTAGGCGAATCCAAACGCCGAAAAAAGAAGCTCGCAAATAATAATAATAATACAAGTTTATCAACAACCGCCGGCAACACCGCTGGCGCAGCCCCGAGGCAGATGTCATGAGTACACCGACGCTCGCAAGCGCGAATATGTCATTCTTCCAGAAAATCATCTTCGGAGACCACGCAGGCTCCGAAGCAGGAGCATGGTCCGACGGCCTCTTCATGATGATCACCTGGTTCTCCATCGTCTGCTTCGTCATCCTCATGGGGCTCATGGTCTTCTGGGTCATCAAGTACCGCCGCCGTCCAGGCGTCCCCGCCCAACCATCCCCAAACCACAACATTCACCTCGAAATCCTCTGGACAGTCGTCCCATCCGCCTCCATGCTCGTCATGTTCGTCCTCGGTGTCCGCGGCTACGCCATGAAAATGGTCGCCCCAGACGCCGCTATGGAACTCAAAGTAGACGCATGGAAATGGGCATGGAAAGTCACCTACCCCAACGGCGCCATTTCCCCAGAAGTCAAATTCCTCTCCTTCAAAAACAACATGGCCGCACTCGAAGCAGGATCAACCGAACCCTGGATGGAAACCAAAGGCCTCGAATACCCCGTCTTCTATGTACCAGAAAACACAGCCGTCAGCCTCAGAATGAACTCCCAAGATGTCATCCACTCCTTCTGGATTCCAGAGTTCCGAACAAAAATGGATGTCATCCCAAACCGCTACACCGGATACGCATTCCACACACCAAAACTACGCGACTCCGATATGGTCCTCGACACCTCCTCAATGATGCAAATCCCAGGACGCGACATGTGGATCTTCTGCGCCGAATACTGCGGCGACGAACACTCAAGAATGGCCGCAACCCTCCGCATCGTCCCACAAAAAACCTACGATGCCAAAATCAAAGAGTGGGGCACTCCAAAAGACCCCATCGTTCTCGGCAAATCACTCTTTAATACAATGTGCAAAATCTGCCACTCCGCCGACGGCACCCCAAGCACCGGACCAACATGGGCCTCAGGAAACGGCTTCGGCTTCGGCTACGAAGCAGCACTCGCCAACGGCTCAAGCGCAATGCGAGACGATAACTACATCAGAGAATCAATCCTCGATCCAAACGCCAAAATCGTCACAGGCTATGTCCCCTCAATGCCTTCATTCCAGGGACAACTCAACGAAGACGAAATCCATGGCCTCATCATGTACATGCAATCCCTCTCAGACCGCAACCCAAACGCCGGTCAGACAGGCAAAGAAAATCAGCAAGCGGACGATTCCGCCGGGAGTGACGGATAATGGCAAGCTCAGATCACACGCATCACGATGGTGAGTCATACTTCGACGGCCCTCCCGGAATCCTCGCAAAAGTCTGGCAGTGGATGTCCACCGTCGATCACAAAAAGATCGGCGTCATGTACCTCGTCGCAGTCCTCTTCATGTTCTTCCTAGGCGGAGTCTCCGCCCTCGCGGTCCGCTACGAACTCCTAGACCCCGTCCGCACCGTCGAAACAATCAACGAAGCAGGCGAAATCATCCAATACACCTCAGGCCAACGCCTCGCAGGCCTCACAAACATCATGGGCGCACAAAACGCCAATGAAGTCTACAACCGAATCTTCACCCTCCACGGCGCGATCATGGTCTTCATGTTCATCATCCCCTCAATCCCCGCATCCCTAGGAAACTTCTTCCTCCCCATCATGCTCGGAGCAAAAGATGTCGCCTTCCCCAGGCTCAATCTACTCAGTTGGTACATCTATGTCATCGGCTGTCTCTTCGGGGTCTTCTCAATCCTGTTAGGAGGCGTCGATACCGGCTGGACCTTCTACACGCCCTATTCAACGACGACCGACGCCGATCACTGGCGCGTCATCTTAATGATCCTCGCCGCCTTCATCCTCGGATTCTCATCAATCCTCACAGGAATGAACTTCGTCGTCACAGTACACAAGCTCCGCGCGCCAGGAATGGGCTGGTTCGACATGCCACTCTTCATCTGGGGCATCTACGCAACCGCCGTCATCCAGGTCCTCGCCACTCCCGTCATCGGCATCACCCTCCTCCTGCTCGTCTTTGAACGAGTCATGAACATCGGAATCTTCGACCCCTCAATGGGCGGCGATCCAGTCCTCTACCAACACTTCTTCTGGTTCTATTCCCACCCAGTCGTCTATGTCATGATCCTCCCAGGCATGGGAATCATCTCAGAAATCATCGCAGTCCATTCACGCAAACACATCTTCGGCTATCGAGCCATCGCATTCTCCTCCCTCGGAATCGCCGGCGTCTCCTTCCTCGTCTGGGGACACCACATCTTCACCGCAATGGGCGAACTCGCAGCAGTCCTCTTCTCAGGACTCACCTTCCTCGTCGCCATCCCAACAGCAATCAAAGTATTCAACTGGATCGCAACCCTCTACAAAGGCTCCATTGCGCTCAACACCCCAATGCTCTACGCACTCATCTTCCTCTTCACCTTCTCCATCGGCGGCCTCACCGGACTCCCCCTCGCAACCCTAGCAACAGACCTCCACCTCCACGACACCTATTATGTCGTCGCACACTTCCACTACACCATGATGGGCGGAACCGTCATGGCATTCATGGGCGGACTCCACCACTGGTGGCCAAAAATGTTCGGAAAGATGTACAGCGAAAAAGGAGCCATGACAGGCACCATCCTCGTATTCATCGGATTCAACCTCACATTCTTCACACAGTTCTTCCTAGGAACACAAGGCATGCCTCGCCGCTACGCCAACTATGTCGACGAATTCCAAACACTCCACATCATCTCCTCAGCAGGTTCACTCGTCCTCCTCCTCGGATTCCTCGTCCACCTAGGCACATTCATCGTCTCCCTCATCGCAGGAGATAAAGCACCACCAAACCCATGGGGCGGCCTCACACTCGAATGGGAAACAGAATCACCACCAATCGAACACAACTTCCACCACGAACCAGTCGTCACCCATGGCCCATACGACTACGAAACCACCGTACCACCACACTGGGATCCAAAAGACTTCCCACTCCCAAAAAACCCATCGAGTCACTGATCGATAAACTGATCGAGCAACAGACAGACAGACTGACACGGAGCAACGAATATGCAAACAACACTCGATGCAGATACAACACCAGCACCGGCACACATCGCCAACCACCCGACCCACTGGCGCAACCGGCCATTCGCCGCGCACTTCCGTACCCGCGATGATGACTTCGACGCCTCAAAATTCGGCATGTGGCTCTTCCTCACCACCGAAGTTCTCCTCTTCGCAGGAATCTTCTGTGCCTACGCAGTCTTCCGCATGATGTACCCCGAAGCATGGGCCAACGGATCAAGCCAACTCGACTGGCGTTTCGGCGCAGCCAACACCGTCGTCCTCCTCATCTCATCTTGGACCGTCGCTTCCGCAGTCCGCTGTGCCCAACTCAACAAACAAAAATGGCTCAAAATCAACCTCGTCATCACAATAATTTGTGCAGCACTCTTCCTCTTCATCAAATTCCAGTTTGAATACATCCCCAAACTCAGCGAAGGCAAAGGCCCAGGAACCTTCTTCACCTACGCATTCGCCGAAAACCCATACGAAGTCCTCTGGTGGTCACTCTACTACATGGGAACAGGACTCCACGCACTCCATGTCGTCATCGGCGCATCACTCCTCGGATGGGTCCTCTACCGCTCATGGAAATACCAAGCCTATGGCCCATCAGAATACCTCATGGTCGAAAACTCCGCACTCTACTGGCACATCGTCGACCTCATCTGGATATTCCTCTTCCCACTCCTCTACCTCATCCACTAACCCC
>JAESRA010000033.1 GCA_016764895.1 Phycisphaerales bacterium
CAACTGCTGCTTATCATGAGGCCGAACCCGCGGGTCCTGCGTAGAAAGCACCGAAGCAATAATCAACACATCATTCAAACAGTTCTCTTCCTGCCCCGCCAAAATCATCCGTCCAACCCTTGGGTCCACCGGCAGCCGCGCCATTTTCTTACCCAACGCCGTCAGTTGATTCTGCTCGTCAATCGCTCCAAGTTCATGCAGCGTCTCGTACCCATCACGCCACTGCCGGCTGTCCGGCCGATCCAAAAACGGAAACTCATTGGGCTCACCCAACCCCAAATCAATCATCTGCAAAATCACAGAAGCAAGATTCGACCGCAACAACTCCGGCTGCGTGAACTCATCGCGTCCCTCAAAATCACTCCGTTCATAGAGCCGCAGACACACCCCCGACGCAATCCGCCCGCACCGCCCGGCCCGCTGATTCGCCGACGCCTGCGCAATCGGCTCCACCTGCAACCCATGCAACTTCGTCCGAGCGTTGTACCGCTTCATCCGCGCCACACCCGGATCAACCACACTCCGAATATTGGGCACCGTAATCGAAGTCTCCGCAACATTGGTCGCAATCACAATCCGCGACCCACCCGTCCGCCCCGCTTTGAACACCCGCTGCTGTTCTTGAGGCGACAGCCGAGCATACAAGGGCAATATCTCCACATCATGCGGCAAATAATCCAACTTCTTCAACTCATGAGCCGTCTGCCGAATCTCCCGCTCCCCAGGCATAAACACCAACACATCCCCATGCCCTTCAATCATGAGTTGAGCCGCCGCATAGGAAGCCGCCTCAGGCATCGGCGTCCCATCCATAATCATCGAAGCGTCGTACCGCTGCTCAACAGGATACATCCGACCCGAAACCTCAATCACCGGCGCAGGCCCATCGGCGGTCCCAAAGTACTCAGCAAACCGATCCGAATCAATCGTCGCCGAAGTGATAATCACCTTCAAATCCCGCCGCTTGGCAACCAGCCGGTGCAAATACCCCATCAAGAAATCAATATTGAGTGACCGCTCATGCGCTTCATCAACAATGATCGTGTCGTACTTCCGAAGATCAGGATCACGCCGAGTCTCCGCCAGCAGAATCCCATCGGTCATCACTTTGATCAGCGTATCCTCATTGGTCTGATCCCCAAACCGCATCTTGTATCCAACCGCCGTCCCAAGCCCAACACCAAGTTCCTCTGCAACACGAGCCGCCACATTCCGAGCCGCGATCCGCCTGGGCTGCGTATGCCCAATCATCGCCTCAACCCCGCGCCCTAAATCCAAACAAATCTTCGGCAACTGCGTCGTCTTCCCAGACCCCGTCTCCCCACACAAAATCACGACTTGATTCTCATCAATCGCCTTGGCAATCTCCTCCCGATGCTCACTGACCGGCAACTCCTCCGGATACGAACACACTGGACGATTCCGAACCCGCCGCTCATACCCTTCAATGGCCCGCTCCAAATCCACACGGATCGAATCTTCAATCTTTGTGACAGATTGCCCATCCTTGCGCCGCTTCTCCAATCCCCGAAGCCGCGCACGATACAACCCCCGCATCGACCTCGGTGCCTTCTGAATCAACGCTTCAAGATTGGAATCAAGATCACCCACGCCCCGCCTTGACCATTTCTACTGCCCGTTTCGGGTCAACCGCGTTCTTCCAGTACCCATCCCCCTTGATCCACGACCCCACAATCAACGCATCGGCGTACTCACTCAACGCCGACACATTCTCAGGAATCACCCCAGAGCCCACAAGCACCGGCAGCTTCGTCGCCCCCCGCACCGCTTTGACATCATCCAAATCCGCCGCCCTCCCCGTCGTCACCCCAGTCACAATAAAACCGTCGGCCCCAAAGAACTCCCCACCATGAGCAAATTCCGCAATACTCAAATCCCCCGTAATCGCATGAGACGCATGCTTCTTCTTAATATCACAAAACACCTGAATATCCTCAGCCCCAATCGACCGCCGATACCGCAACAAAGGCCCCGCCTCCGCTTTGGCAAGCAACCCCTCATCGGCCACATGCGCAAACACAAAGTTCTCACACCGAATAAACCGCCCCCCAACTGCACTCGCCACCGCCAACGCATGTCTATTCCCGCCCGACAAAATCTGCACCCCCACCGGAATCTTCACCGCCTTGACCACCGCGTCACACACACAACTCATCGCCGCCACAATCTCAGGCCCAAGCTCATCGCCATGCACATAAGGCGAGTCATGCATGTTCTCCACAATCAAAGAATCAAACCCCGCATCCTCAATCATCCTCGCCTCAACCACCGCCTGCCGAACCAACTCAGCCACAGGCAACTTAGCCATCGGCGTCCCAGGCAACGCCCCCACATGCACCATCCCAATAAGTTTGGTCCCATCGCCAGCCATGATTGAAGTCAGATTCGGATGCATAAAAAACCTCGATTCAGTGATTTCAGAGCCCCACAAAAAGCCCTACCAGCGATTCTTGCCCCCATTGACACATAAATGCACCCAATCCTCATTTTTCTACCACTCCCCGCTTGTGATACGCCCCCATTTCGCATACTTTGTGTATCCAAACCCGATTCCCCTATCCCCCCACACACTACCCAGAGACCAACCAACTCATGGCCGACAAACAATACCTCTCCGCCCCAGACCCCAAACAAACCAAGTTCCCCAAAGGCGTCCCCTTCATCATCGGCAACGAACTCGCCGAACGCTTCTCCTTCTACGGCATGAAGGGCATCCTCGTCATCTTCATGACCACCTACCTCCTAGGCCCAAACGGCGAACTCAACACCATGAACCGCGAAGAGGCCATGACCGTCTACCACCTCTTCACCATGAGCGCGTACTTCTTCCCCATGATCGGCGCCCTCATCGCCGACATCTTCCTCGGCAAATACCGAACCATCCTCTATCTCAGTCTCCTGTACTGCGTCGGCCATGGCAGCCTAGCCTTGATGGATGTCGCCCCACACGCACTGGGAATCGGCATGAAGCCATTCCTCTTTGCAGGCCTGATCTGCATCGCCATGGGCTCAGGCGCCATCAAACCCTGCGTCTCGGCCCATGTCGGCGACCAGTTCGGCACCGGCAACAAACACATGCTCACCAAAGTCTTCAACTGGTTCTACTTCTCAATCAACATCGGCGCCGCCACCTCCATGATCCTCACCCCCTACCTCCTCGCCGAGGTCGGCCCTTGGCTTGCCTTTGGCCTGCCCGGCGTCCTCATGGCAATCGCCACTGTACTATTTTGGATGGGCCGCAAGAAATTTGTCCATGTCCCCGCCGCCGGGCTCGATGCCTTTGTCAAAGAAACATTCAGCCCCGATGGCAAACGAGCCATCCTCAACCTCATCCCGCTCTTTCTCATCTTCGTCCCCGTATTCTGGGCAATCTTTGACCAAACAGGATCATCCTGGGTTCTTCAAACAGAACAAATGAACCGCAACTTCCTAGGGCACAACTGGCTCCCATCTCAGGTCCAAGCAGTCAATCCCATCTTGATCCTCATCGGAATCCCCCTGTTCACCTATGTGCTCTACCCAATGGGCGACAAAATCTGGAAACTCACGCCCCTGCGAAAAGTCGGCATCGGCTTCGTCATCACCGCCGGCGCCTTCGCACTCTCAGCCATCATCGAATCCTGGATCGTCGCCGGATCCAGCGCCGTGATTGCCAATATCTGGGCAACAATGGGCAACGATGTCCCCGCCGGCACAACCATGCCAACCAAAATGAGCGACATGCTCCAAATCGTCAAAGAACTCGGCTGGACACCAGAACAAATTGCTCCGTACCTCAAAGAAATGCCAAACATCGGTTGGCAGTTCCTCGCCTACATCATCATCACCGCAGGCGAAATCCTCGTCTCCATCGTCTGCCTCGAATTCGCCTACACCCAAAGCCCAAAGAAAATCAAAAGTTTCGTCATGGGCATCTACATGCTCGGCATCTCGCTGGGCAACTTCTATGTCGCAGGCGTCAACTTCTTCATGGAACAAACCAAAGACGCCGCAGGCAACACACTACTCGACGGCCCAAACTACTACTGGTTCTTCTCAGCACTCATGATCGTCACCACCGTCATCTACATCATCTATACCCAGTTCTACAAAGGCAAAACCTTCATCCAAGGCGAAGATGATCCAGACAGCAACCCAGACAGCGACCCCGATGACAATCAAGCCATCAAAGCCGAATCCAAAGCCGAAGGCACCGAAGCCCGCTAATCATTCATCCCCCCCACACCCCCTCCACCAAAGCACCCGCAACTTCGCGGGTGCTTTTTTATACCAACTCAACCCATCGAAGGAAACAACAAACCCTGAGCCACATCCATCACCCCAAACACCAACTCATTCGACAACAACACCAGAATATCGATCACAAACACAAAGAACAAAATAAAGATCCCAAGCCCGATCCATTGCCCATTCTCAGACTGCATCAACCGACGATAAGGCGACCAAAGATTCATCAATATCCGCCCACCATCAAGCGGCGGCGTCGGAAGCAAGTTAAACAGCATCAACACAAAATTCAAAAACGCACCCGCCTTGAGAAAGATAAACAAATTCGTCTTGAGCGGATCAGCAACCGTAAACGAAGAAATAACATACCCCTCCGCCAACGGCTCCCAAAAAATCAACGCAACCAGCAAAATCAATCCCAACCCAAGATTCATCAAAGGCCCCGCAACCGACACCAGCGTGTCAGCATACTTCCCACGCAACCTCGATGTATCCACAGGCATCATGCCCCAAGCAATCCCAATCAACAACAACGCCGCAAACGAATACACCCCCATATGCACCATCGGATTCCAAGTCATATGCCCACTCCGAATCGGCGTGTCATCTCCAAGCTTGATCGCCGTCCACCCATGAGCAAGTTCATGGAGCGTAATCGACACCACCACCCAAACCAACCAAGACACCACCATCACAGGCCCGTTGACATCCGACCAATTATCTGAAATCCACCAACCGCCCATAGAAATACTCCAAAAAAGCATCATCCATAAAAAATGCCCGGCCATCGAAACAGCCGGGCATCATGAGTCTATCAAATCAACCGATTACCCCGCTGCAGCAGCAGGAACAGCAGTCGATGCCGCCACCGCTTGCTCAACCAAACGATCAAACAACTTCGGATCATCAATCGCGATCTGCGAAAGCATCTTCCGATTCAAATTATTGCCAGACATCTTGAGCCCGTTGATAAACAACGAGTACCGAGTCCCACGCATCTTGCACGCAGCAGTGATACGAGTGATCCAAAGAGCACGCATCTCACGCTTACGGGCGCGACGGTCACGGTAGGCATAACACCCAGCACGCCGAACAGCGATCTTGGCTTGATACTTATGGCGCGACTTGCTACCAAAGTAGCCACGGGCCTGACGAAGAATTCTTTTGCGCGCCTGAGTTCTGGCGGCACCTTTGCGTACGCGAGGCATAGCTCGTCTCCATGTTTGTCTGACGGGGCCAGCAATCAAGCCGATCTTGTCATCCCGGCAAACGGGGTGGAACAACCCGAACCATCTACATCGACGGCTCAGAAAGTAAATCAATCAAATCAATCGTTCGCAGCCGCAGCCTTAGCAGCCGCACGCATCTCACGCCGCTGCTCAGGAGACGGACTCCGACGCAACGACAAACGAGGCTGGTTGCGACCACGCAAACGACGGAACAACATCTTCTCAAAACGCTTGGCTTCAGAACCTGATACCATCCGATCCTTACGGAGCTGACGCAAACGCTTACCACTCTTGCGAGATGACAAGTGCTTGTGATACGCGCTCCGGTGACGGACTTTGCCCGTCTTGGAAATACGAATCCGCTTGGACAAACCCTTATGAATCTTATTCTTCGGCATAACGCTCTCCGGCGTAGTGAAATCTACTCGTAAACGCCTCGCTCACAGAGCAAGGCAGGAAGTGAGGATAGCCCCATCATCGGTCACAAACCACAGAAATCCACCCCAAACCCACATTTCACCGGATCAATCAAGGCCCCACAAACGCATCAGTAGGCCCAGAAGGCAACTCATTGCCCTCAATAATCCCCATCCGGTCCCGCGCCTGATAAATCACCCGCTCAATCGCCCGAGGCAACCAAAGATTATCCCCCTGATCCAGCACCGGATCACGATGCCACACCGAACTCCCATCAAGCCCCAACACATGCTGTCCCATCCGATCATGATTCGGCGTATTCTCCTCAGGACGCACCGGCTGACCATTGACAATCCGCCGAATCACCGGGCTCCGATCTGCCAGCAGCACCACCCGAACCGGCTGCTTAGGCCCATGCACCTTCATCCCACCTGAAACCATGATCCGGTAGCTGTACGAAATCTCATC
>JAESRA010000034.1 GCA_016764895.1 Phycisphaerales bacterium
ACGATCCACTCATCAGAGGTGGTCATCAGTTTTTCGAGCTTCTGGTTGGTCAGCTTGCCTTCGGGGAGGTGCATTGAGGTGCCGGGGGGGCGCAGCGGGGGTTTTGACACCCAATATTCTCAGCGAGGTCTTTGAAACGCCGTTTGTGACCGGCGAGATTCAGGGGCATCCTGTGATCATTCCGCAAACCCTTGGGCCTGCAACCTGATATACTCTGGGCAGCCATGAACTTTCAATCCATAGTCAGTTTCTTTACCAGCCCATTCGGGATCGTGATCCTTATTGGTACATTCTCGACTCTTGCCAGGATGTTTAAATCCGCCCAAGAGCAGCAGGCCATGAAGCGGGCCAATCACGATCTTCAACAAGCCCAGCGAGATTCGCTCCGCACAGGATCGCAAGCATCCGCCGGGAGTTCTGCATCACTGGCACCACTCCAGACCCAGTCCAGCAAGCAGACAAAAAAAGCGAACTGGGACCAAAAGCAACAGACACGCAAGGATCGCATTGAACAACTCCGCGCCCAGCGCATCGAGCAGCTCACAAAGCTCCGTCAGCAGCGGAGCAGCGGCGGCCAGCCACAACCTACACAGCCTACTACACAACCTTCTCGCACGCTCAAACCCCAGCAGCCACAGGCTCGACCATCTCAGCCCCGGCCAACCAATATATCACAAGCACGCACCCCGACACCCTCTGCCCGCGTCCCCGCTCAAGCACCACAAGCCCACAAGCGGCCAGTCGCCCAGCCCTACGCCCAGCAATCCCAGCGACGATCGGCCCAAGGACCTCCCCAGACGCAGCCGGCCCCGCGTCGCAGGCCGCAGCCAAAGGCTGTTGTCCAGCAATCGCAAAGGCAAGCATCAAACGATTCACGCCGGGTTTCGAGTAGGCCGTCCAACTCGCCGATTGCCCTGGGCTCGATCGCCAATCAGACTCCCACGAAATCTTCAAATGTCCGTGTAATGTTCCGTCAAGACCTTCGGCGGGCGATCATCGCCAAGGAAATCCTCGCAGCCCCGATCGGGCTGCGTTCACAAGGCTCAGATCTCATGGGAAGCCAATGATCCAATGGTCTTGTGCTGATTCAGAGCGAGATACTTCAATAATGACCCAACCCCCCCCAACCCCCCAAATCCATCAATCCACTCCCGCCCGATCTCCCAATCGAGCCTCATTTGGATTGGTGATACTTGCGGGGATATTCATCGCAACAACTCTTGGTTGCGGCACCATGGGCAACGCCCCACGCGGAGCCAAGAGCCTGCGTGATATCATGGCACCCCAGACCTCGCCGACCACCGCGGCGATTTTGGCGACCGATCAATACAGTGCCGAGAACCGGTACCGTGGCACGACGATGCTCGCCGCCGCCCCCTTTGGCGGCGAACCGATCTATCTCGAACTCTACATCGACGGGACCGATGATGAAGATCCGGGTGTCCGCGCCACCTGCATCCGCGCTCTTGGGCGACATGGCGATCCGGTCCATGCTTCGTACTTAATCGAAGCACTCAACGACGATGACCGCAAGGTTCGCATCGCTGCGGCGCGTGCGCTTCAGCGTGTGCATACACGCGAAGCGATCCCTTCTCTGATCCGTGTCATCAACCAAGAGAATGAGCCCAACGCCGATGTTCGCGCTGGTGCTGCCGATGCACTGGGTCAATACCGTGAGCCTTATGTTGTTCAGTCGCTCATCGCTGCGTTGCGTGACACCCGGCTTGTGGTCAATAACCGCGTTCAGCATTCGCTCAAGATCATGACTGGCCAGGACTTTGGTATTGATCTTGGCGCGTGGCAACACTGGTACAAATCTACGGATGATCTTTTTGCCGCTGGTCAGATTTATACCTACCCGGTCTTTAATCGCAAGAAACGGATCGTTGAGTACTTGCCGTTTATGGGCTCGCCTCCCAACGAGACCACTTCGACTCCTGTTGGGCTCAACCCAACTGACGATTGATCCAACTCGCACAAACGGTTCTCTATGGTCCGAGAATCATTGGCTTTCCGGGCCGGGCTGGCAATCCGGTGGGAAACAACCGATCTTAGTTGTGTGCGTGCCCTCAGCATCCAGAATGCCCAGCCGGTCATGGTGACCGATTACCCAGACCCAATCCCCAAGGATGGTTTGGCATTGGTGCGTCCAACCCTTGTTCTGATTGTCCAAGCCGATATTCATACTTGTAGAAACCCGGAACATCGCGGGGTGCCGGGCCATCAGTTTGTCGGCGTGGTTGAATCTGCCAGCGACCAATCGCTCGTTGGCCAGCGCGTCGTTGGCGATGTCAACATCACCGACCCGGACTCAACATTTGCCAAGCGAGGCATCGGGCATCACGATCCCGACCGCCGCATTCTTGGGATCAGAGAGTACGACGGGTGCCTGAGCGACCGATTCCTGCTCCCAGAACGAAACCTCTTGCAGGTTCCAGATGAGATCGAAGATGAGCGTGCGGTCTTTGCGTCGCAACTCGCCGCGGCGATCCATGTCTCACGGGTTCAGCATATCGAAGGCAAGACCTTTGTGACTGTTCTGGGCGGCGACCTGACCGCGCTGCTCTGCGCCCAGGTTATGGGTTCACTCAACGCATCGGTCCGTATGCTAACAGGCCGCGGCGACCGGCTCGAACTCTGCGCCAAATGGGGGATTAAACACAGGCATCTTGGAGAGGTCGGACGCCGGGCAGATCAGGACATTGTCATCGACACCATGACTGATCCGGGCTCTCTTTCAACCGCCTTTGCGATGGCGCGTCCGCGCGGTTCTGTCATCCTCCAGAGCCACCCCGTCGCTGTACTTGAAGACCAGACACTCACCACCCAGGACATGGCCCTGATCATCGAACGCGAACTCAAAATCTACGGCTCACGCTGCGGCCAAATCAACGACGGCCTAGCAGCCCTGCAATCAGGATGCATCGACCTTTCAGGACTCATCACCAAACGCGTCAAGTTTGATGATGTCATGACCGGCCTTCGCGCCGCAATCGAGCCAGAACACATCGGCGTGCTTATTCAGATGGGTTAACGACTGTTTATGGCATCCCGTACCGGGTGCCGGGCATCGTCCTACGAAAAACCCGGTCGAAACCGGGCTTTTGGAGTTTTTGGGATGTATGGATTGCTTAGTCGGCGTTGATTGGCATTGCTTCGAGGACTTCGTCGATTAGGCCGTACTCGATCATTTCTTTGTCATCGAGCCAGAGGTTGCGGTCGCAGTCTTTGTGGATTCTTTCTTGATCCTGGCCAGTAGCATTGGCGTAGATTTTATACAGCCGATCCCGCAAGCGGAGCATTTCCATCGCTTCGATCTCAAGATCGGTCGCTTGCCCTTCCATTATCCCCGAGATCAACGGCTGGTGCATCAGGTTGCGGGCATTGGTGAGCGCGTAGCGTTTGCCTTTGGTGCCTGATGAAGCAATCACCGAGCCCATCGACGCGGCTTGCCCGATGATAAAGGTGTTGACATCGGGCTTGATGTAGTTCATGGTATCGACCACTCCGAGCCCAGCGGTCACCGAACCGCCCGGCGAGTTGACATACATATAGATGTCTGCGCTGGGGTCTTCGTTGGCTAGGAATAGGAGTTGGGCAACGATCAGGTTGGCCATCTCGTCGCCGATTCCGCCGGTGACGAAGATGATCCGGTCTTTGAGGAGCCGGGAGAAAATATCGTATGAGCGTTCGCCGCGGCCGGTCTGCTCGATGACGATGGGAACAAGGTGTGCACTTGGGTTGGACATATTGGGTTCACCTCTTGGGGTGTTTGGTGGGGTGTATGGGTCTGTGTGTACAAGTCTGTGTCTATATAAACAGGTTCAACTAACTCGCAGGCGGCGCTTTGCTGGGGTCTTTGAGCGGTTCAACAAGAACCTCATCAACCAACCCGTAGGCTTTGGCTTCTGAAGCATCGAAGTACATATCACGCTCAGAATCCTCGCGGATCTTTTCTGCGGTCTGTCCGGTGTTCTCGGCCAGAATGTCGATCATCGTTTGCTTGGATTTAATAATCTGCTCGGCCTGCAAGCGGATATCCTCGGCTTGCCCGGTGATCCCGCCATAGGGCTGGTGGATCATCACCTTGGCATGAGGCAGAATAAACCGGCGACCCTTGGTCCCGGCGGTCAGTAAGACCGATCCGCCCGAATATGCCCGCCCGATGCAGTATGTGGCAATCGGTGAGGTTAAGAATCGCATCGTATCGTACAGAGCGAGGGTGTCGTCCACCGCGCCGCCCGGCGAGTTGATGTAAAAATTGATTTCCTGGTTTCGGCGTTGATTTTCCAGATAGAGCATCTGCATCATCACGCGCGATGCCGAGGCCTGGTTGATCTCGCCGACGAGGAACACGATCCGGTTTTCGAGCAGGAGCTCGTCAATTCCCATTTCGCGGGTCCGTTGATAACTAACTGAAGCTGAGGCCATAAGTCGTTCCCTGACATGAGTCAAGAGTGCAGTTGTGAAGATCCGGCGGACCTTGCAAATGCCCCGTTTGCGGGGTGTAATCCTGTATATCTATCGGGAATCGACGATCCCAGCATGATATTCCCTGCAGAATCCTATCGAAAAACAAATCGTCATCGGTGGTTATTGCAATTTTGGGACAATGGAGCATGGATTGGGTTCATCAATCCCTGTTTGACGCTCATTTCGTTGCTCTTTGGGGGGAAGGTTTCTACAGTTGATGCCCTACGATCGGGTTGTGTAAGCCCGAAACTCATCGCCCCTCTATATAGGTAGCGATGGCAGAGAAAAGAGACGATCCTGTGCGAACCGCAGTTCTGAGTGATATCCATGGCAACGCGGTCGCGCTCAAAGCCGTCCTTGCCGACATCGAGAAACGCGAGATCGATCAAATTGTCTGCCTCGGTGACATTATCGGTTATGGGCCAGACCCGCTCGAATGCGTCGATCTTGTCCAAGAGAAGTGCGACTGGGCGCTCATGGGCAACCATGATTTCGCCGTCGTCTATGAGCCAACCAACTTCAACGCCCCCGCAGAGTCCGCGGCGTACTGGACCCGTGAGCAGTTTGAGGCCGAGTCCGATGAAGAGATTCGCAGGCGTCGCTTCGAGTTCTTGGGTTCACTCAGAGTTCGGGCCGTCGAAGATTTGATGGGTGATGGAACAACCATTCTCTCGGTCCATGCGTCGCCGCGCCGCCCGATTAACGAATACATTTTCCCCGAAGACGCCAGCGACGCGCCCGACAAGCTCGAAGCGATCTTTGATCGTGTTGACAGCATCGCTCTGGTGGGCCACACGCACCAGCCGGGTGTGTTCTCCAACGAGCCCGACTTCTATCCCCCATCAGAGATCGGCACCGAGCCGGTATTCAAGTTTATTGCAGACGAGAAGGCGATTGTGAATGTCGGGTCTGTCGGTCAGCCCCGCGATCTTGATCCGCGTGCGTGCTATGCGGTGATCTCTCCGGGTCAGGTCGAGTTTGTGCGTGTTGAGTACGATGTCAAGCAGACCGCCGATAAGATCAAATCCATCCCAGAACTCCACGACTGGCTCGGCGACCGCCTCTTTGAAGGCCGTTGAGAGTATCAGTGTTATTTCGATTATCCATCGAGCCTATTCCAGAATCCCTCGGCCTATTGGCCTGAGTAAAGCGAGCCACCAGTTGCGCATTTCTATCCTCCCCATCTCGTGCCTTTCTTTCCTATTGACACTCGCCGCATTGGTGAGCCCCGCGATCGCTGCTCAAACCGGCCAGCAGGGTGCCACCGATTCGCTCGCTGACACTCCGGCGGCGGCTCAGTACACCGCCGTACCCATCCCAAGCGAGGCCGGTGCCGATTGGGTGCCGCTCGTCGATGACCACGACGAGATCGAGATCCGGTTCTCCAAACTCGGCGCAGGCATCGAAGAACTGATCCTCCTCGACGAGTTCGAAACCGTCGCCCTCAAAGACCATATCCGATTGCAACAACGCGTTGTGAGCAGTGCCGGAGTCTCGGCGGTTCCGTTTGCGCTCCTCGGGCTTGAGATCGACGGCTACACCGTTGATCTGACCGGATCGGCCTTCACTTCACCCGTCTGGCAACAACTCGGCCCGGGCGTGTTCGAGGCCTTGATTGTCAATGCCCAAGGCCACCAAGTCGCACGCGTCACCCGCACCTACACAATGCGGGACACTCCCCACGCGTTCATGCTCGAGCAATCCGTCGAGAATCTTACCAACGAGCCCCACGATTTCCGCTTCAAGACCACCGTGATGATCGACATGCCCAAAGCCAAGAACGGCTACGCCGGCGACCGCCGCCGTGTCCGCTACGGCATGCTCCATTCGTTCGGGCAACAAGGCACCTCGACCAAAGTCACCGTTGACGACAAACTCGCCAACCGCAGCAAACTCCTCGGTAAAAAAATTAAAGATGCCAATGGCAACAAATACTACGCCTCGTCGATGGCCGTCTGGCCAACTCCCAAGACCGCCGAAGAAGGATCACGCCTGAGCTGGATCGCGCTCTCAGACCGCTACTTCAGCGTCGTCCTTCACCCGATGCTTGATCCGCTCAGCACCAACCCGGATGATCGCTTGATCGCGTCCTCGATCGAAACGATCGATCGCTATGTGCTCAACACCTACGCAAGTGCCCCGGACGCGACGATGGTCCTGGCGGCCAACAGCCCCGTCCTGACTGTCGAGCCCGGATCAGTCGCGACGATTGCCAATGCTGTCTATGCCGGTCCGCGCACCAAACCAGTGTTCGCCGCTGACCCGATCCTCGCATCGCTCAACCTCCCCGATATGGTCGTCTACAACATCGGCGGCATGTGTGCCGGCTGTACCTTTGATTGGCTGACCAATATCCTCATCGCCGTCCTCCGGATATTCCATTCGGTCGTCGGCGACTGGGCCGTCTCGATCATGCTCTTGGTGGTTCTGGTCCGAGGCATCCTCCACCCCATCACCCGATGGTCACAGATCCGCATGCAACGCTTCGGTGTTCAGATGCAGTCGATGGCTCCCAAGCAAAAAGCACTCCGCGAAAAATTCAAAAACGATCCAAAGCGGATGCAAAAAGAAATGTCCAAGCTCTGGAAAGAAGAAGGCATCTCCCCGATGGGTATGCTCGGCTGTCTCCCCATGATGCTCCAATCCCCCGTCTGGATCGCGCTGTACGCGACCCTGTTCTTTGCGGTAGAACTCAAGCACGAACCCGCGTTCTATGGCATCTTCCAGACCATCTCCGGCGGCTCCTGGATGTTCCTTGCAGACCTCTCCAGCGCAGACGCGGCCATCCCACTTCCGGCATCAATGCACTTCTCCTTCCCGCTCTGGGGCGGTGTTTCATCGATTAACATCCTCCCACTCCTCCTGGGTGTGGTCTTCTACGCGCACCAAAAATACCTCACCCCCCCAACCCAAGCAACCCTCACCCCAGAGCAAGAGTCCCAACAGAAAATGATGAAGATCATGATGGTCGTCATGTTCCCCGTCATGATGTACACCGCACCCTCAGGACTCGCCCTCTACTTCATGACCAACTCGCTGATGGGCATCTTCGAAAATAAATGGATCCGCGCCCACATGAAAAAGCACGGCATGCTCGAAATCGAAAACATCCGCGCAGACAAAAAAGCCAAAGGTCCAGGATTCATGCAACGCATGAACGAAGCCGCCGAAGCCAAGAAACAGCTCATGGATCGAGGCCCCCAAGCCCAGAACCCGGCCTCTCGACAAAACCAAGGCAAGAAAAAATAACCCCCCCCAAAGTACACCACCATGCCCACCGGCGGAACCATCGCGGCTATCGGATCCCCGCCGGGACAGAGCACCCGGTCGATCATCCGTATCTCAGGCCCCGATGCCCGAACCTGCGCTGAATCCTTCACCGATCTCACCAACCTCGCCCGGGGCATTCACACAACCAGAATCCGCCTCAACAATCAGCACAGCATTCCCTGCCAGCTCATCTGGTTTGACGGCCCCCGAAGCTACACCGGCGAAGATGTCGCCGAACTCCTCGTCGTCGGCAACCCGGTCATCCTCGAACGCATCCTCGATCAACTCTTTCAGATTCCAGGTGTCCGCCGCGCCGAGCCCGGCGAGTTCAGCGCACGCGCCTACCTCAATGATCGGTTGACCCTCGCCCAGGCCGAGGGCGTCGCCCTTCGGATTGCAGCGGTGGGGGATCAAGCACTCGATGCTGCTGCCAAACTCCTCGACGGCTCGCAGGGCGAGCGTTGCAACCAATGGGCCGAGCAACTCGCGATGCTGCTGGCACTGGTTGAATCCGGCGTGGACTTCACCGACCAAGACGATGTGATTCCCATCGCCCCAGATGATCTCAGAGCCAAGCTCACAACACTCAACGATCAACTCATTGCCGAGATCGGCAGCGCCGCCGGATCAGTCATCCATACGACCCAACCCGAAGTCGTGATCTGTGGCATGCCCAACGCGGGCAAGAGTTCGCTCTTCAACGCCCTGCTCGGGGTTCAGCGTGCCGTCGTCAGCGATCTGGCGGGCACCACCCGTGATGCGATCAGCGAAACTCTTGATCTTGAGCACGACATCCCCGGCTCCGGTTCGATCCAACTCACCGACCTCGCAGGCCTCGCAGATTCTGCCATCGATGCGATCGACCAAAGCGCCCAAGAGATTGCCCGCACCCGGATCACATCGGCAGATGCGTTGATCTGGTGCGACCCATCGGGGCACTTCAACGACCAAGAAGGACTCGCCGCTCTGGGCAAGCCCATCATCCGCGTCCGCACCAAGGCCGACCTCGTTGCGGGCTCTGCCGATGAACGAAACTCGATCAGCGTCTGTGCCCTCGATGGGCATCGCATCGGCGTACTCAAGCGTTCGATTGCTGATGCGGTGTGTGATCGGACCGGAATGGGCGTCGGTGCTTTCGTGCCTCGGCACCGCAGGGCGATCAATCAAGCGATCGTCGGCATCGACCAAGCGATGCACTGGATCGAGCCGGGTGCTCGCGCCCTCAGCAATCCAGAACTCGTTGCCAGCGGGCTCAGAGACGCCCTCGATGCCCTCGGCGAACTCACCGGCCAGATCACCCCCGACGATGTCATCGGCCGCGTCTTTGCAACCTTCTGTGTCGGTAAATAGCCCGGTATTATCGGCGACCAAATCAAATCAAACCAAACCGCCCGCTCCAGTTTCAAGATCCAGATTGCAAATGATCTGCACGGAAAATCCTGTGTATCTCTTGCTGTGAGCACACCTGGATCGAGCATATTGGAAGCGACGACCAAGAACATGATCGTGCGCAAATTCGACATTCAGCAGTCGATCCGTTGCCCTTGAGTGTCGAAATTCACTCCATCGGCATCATTCTGATGGCCGTGAAGAGTTCCAATCGATGCCCAGTCGGGCAACAGGAATGAGGAGGATCAGCAATGGCATTAAGGCTCGGCGACCTATTGGTTCAGTACGGGGTACTCACACCAGATCAATGCGAACTGGTGGTCAAAGAACAGCAAACCAACCCGCGTCCCTTTGGGATGCTCGCAGAAGAACTCTTCGGCGTTGATCCCGGCGTCATCGAGCACGCATGGGCGGCTCAGTTTGCCATGATCTCCCCAAGACTTGATCCATGCACGATTGAACTCGATGAAGAACTGCAATCAGTCATCACCAATAGACAGGCGTGGCAGTTCGGGTTCATCCCGGTCGAAAGACTGCACGACGGGATCGTCTGCGTCACATCGGTCGAGTGTCTTGCTCGCGCTTTGCGTTTTGTGGGTTGGCGGCTCGATGAGCCCTGTTCGTTTGTGATTTGTGAGCATCATTTGCTGGAAGTGGGGCTTTCGATGCATTATCCAATGGAAGGGGCGGATTCAGGAATGATGGACCGCCTCATCAGCCGTTCCCCCGCCGCCTAGCGGTATTCTTCCCAGATCCCAGAGCCCAGACCCCAAATCACTCTCTGCCAACGCGTGATCTTCACTTTGGGGGGTTGGGG
>JAESRA010000035.1 GCA_016764895.1 Phycisphaerales bacterium
AGGAATAATCACTCCAGGAGTCTCTGACCACATTCCGGGGGAAGAATGCGTTCGGTGGTGTAGTTCTCAACTGGGTCAAAGCCAAGGCGGACCTCAGCGGCCGAGTGTTATATATAATCGAACAGGGTCCATGACGAACGAAGAACCTCCTTCGCCGAAGACGGTCGAAGGAGGGCACCAAGCCAATCCAATAAAGAAACGACCCGCCATGTCCTCGGATTGGTGGGTCGTTTTGTTTTTGGGTGTTGAACTTTGGGGGTGTTGAACTTTGGGGGGGGTTAGTCGTATTTGATGAAGCAGCCGTAGGGTTTGGTTTGGGTCTTTGAGATGGATTGATTGGCCAGGAGTTGGTGAGGGCGATGGCGACATAGTTGATGTCGCCGGGTGCTGCGGCGTCGGGGCGGTTGTCGATGGCGCCGTGGTAGGCGAGGGTTTGGTCTGGGTTGATGATGTACATGTCTGGGGTGCGTTGTGCGTTGTAGGCTTTGCCGACTTTGCCTGAGCCATCCATGAGGATTGGGGTGGTGATGTTCCAATCTTTGGCGGTTTGTGTGTTGTGGTCGGGGTTGGCTGAGGGGTGGGCTGTGTACCCGGAATTGATGCGGAGCCAGATGATTTTTTCGTCTTTGTGGTCGGCCTCTATGTTGGTCATGGTGCCTGTGTCGTCGCGGTAGTGTTTGCGGACGAAGGGGCAGTCTGGGGAGAACCATTCGAGGACGACGATGTTGCCGGCGTTTGTGTAGTCGGAGAGGGTGTGGGTGGTGCCGTCGAGATCGGTGAGGGTGAAGTCTGGGACGGGGGAACCGATTTGGAGGTCGGCGGCGGTTTGGTTGGTTGATGAGGTTGCCATCATGAGTGCTGGGATGGCGAAGATTGCGGTCAGGGCGAGGCGTTTGAATGGGATCATGGCGTTGTCTCCTGCTGATGTGGTTGGATGTAGTGTATATCGAACTGGGGCAAGCTGTGGTCGGACTCAGGGCGGGGGATTCATGTGGGTGGGGGCCTGCATACGATCTGGGGTGTTCTATTCTATTGAATAGCCGCTCATGACTGGTATTCTTGCACAACGCAAAGAAGGAAGCATTTGATGGGACAGATGACTCGATTGATGGTAGTTCTTTGTGGCGTGGTGCTTCTCGTGGGGGGCGCGGGCGTTCTTGGCGGCTGCCAGGGGGGAGTATCAGATAAGAAGATCGAGTTTATTGATCTCAACCGGGCGATCGAGTTCTATGACGATGGGCTTAAAGATTCTGAGGCGGTACTCTTTATTGATGTTCGCAATCAAGAACGATTCGATGCAGGACACATCAAGGGG
This sequence comes from Phycisphaerales bacterium, assembly GCA_016764895.1. Classification (GTDB taxonomy): domain Bacteria; phylum Planctomycetota; class Phycisphaerae; order Phycisphaerales; family UBA1924; genus UBA1924. The sequence goes on from JAESRA010000035.1 coordinate 1,316, forward strand.
GCACGCAATATCCGGGTCAACGAGATCGATCTGCGGTACGACGCAGACCCCGAACTGCTCAAGTATGACAACCTGGTCATCTATGGCGAGAACCCCGGATCGGCCAGCGCACGGGCGATGGCCAAGCGGATGATCGAAGGTGGGTACAACACAATGCTCAAAACGCGGGTGCGGCTGTTTCTTGGGGGGTGGGTTGTGTGGGAATCCTCAGGATTGCAGTTTGAAGTTAATGAAGCGGCACCAGAGGGGAATGAGTGATGGACTTTGTGTTGCCTAGGAGCCCGACTGTTGATGGGGTGATGGTCGATCGTCGCGCGGCCTCATTTACAACGCGGTCAATCAAGAAGGCCTCGAAGCTCGCGGCTTTGGAACTTGCGGTGTCGATGATTGATTTGACGACGCTTGAAGGTGCGGATTCGCCTGAGAAGGTGCGGAGTTTGTGCCGCAAGGCGATTCGGCCTTGGGAGCGGGATGAGGAGTTTCTTGGGCGGCGGCTTGGATCTGTGGCGGCGGTGTGTGTGTATCCGTCGATGGTGCCTTATGCGGCCGAGTTGCTTGATGGGACTGGGGTGAATGTGGCATCAGTGGCGACGGGGTTTCCGTCGGGGCAGTATCCGCTGGATATTCGGATTCGGGATGTGGAGCGGGCGGTTGCTGATGGGGCCGATGAGATTGATATGGTGATTAATCGGGGGGCGTTTTTGTCTGGGCGGTATGGGGTTGTGGCCGAGGAGATTGGGGCGGTGGTGCAGGCGTGTGGGAAGGCGCATTTGAAGGTGATTTTGGAGACGGGAGAACTCAAGACCTATGACAATGTTCGGCGGGCGAGCGATATTGCGATTGGGGAGATTCGGGAGGGGGACTTTATTAAGACTTCGACGGGGAAGGTGAGTCCTGCGGCCACGATGCCTGTGACGCTTGTGATGCTCGAAGCGATCCGCGATGAAATCAGCCGGGGCGGCAAGAAAATCGGGATGAAGCCGGCGGGGGGGATTCGGACTGGGAAACAGTCTTGGCATTATTTGTGTATGGTTAATGAGACCTTGGGGGAAGGGTGGCTTAGTGGGGAGTGGTTCCGGTTTGGGGCGAGTTCGCTTTTGAATGATGTTTTGAGGTCGATGCAGAAGTTGCAGAGCGGGGAGTATGCGGCGGGGCATGATTTTTCGGATGCTTAATGAAAAAAACTCGTAAAAAATTTCGAAGGCGGATTGCTGAATCACTGTTGGTGGGAATCACAGTGACTCTTTTGATTTCTGAACTGCTCGCTGCTTTTTTGCTCCCGAGTTCGTGGGTTGGGTTTTCAGAAGATTTGCCGAAGATGAGCCAGGCCCCGACTTACCTGCATGACATCGCCCCAGCACTTACAAGTGCACAAATGAGCTTCCCGGCGAACCCCGCAACCAGTGAGCCACTCTTGCATGGACTCAATGTCGGGATGGATGTAATCAACTACAGCTATGGAGCGGGTTTTTTTGATCCGAACTTTGCGCCTTGGGATCCATCTGTTTCGGATTCGCCGTCGTTTGTCAGTCTTACTCGCTTTCGCTTTGGTTGGCCTTTTCGAGCGTTGTACTGGGATGATTTGAGTACGGGCACAAGTGTGGCTATCCCGGCGGTGTGGGATTATCATCTTAAGATGTATGAGCGAGCGGGGATTGATCGTGGGATTGGGGTTTCGTATATCTCGCCTGGTCGGCGGTTGCCGATTGCGCCGATCTGGACAGGCTTGTTTTTCAATATTCTGTTCTGGAGTGTGGCGTGGTATGTTCCGTTTATGCTTCGGAGAATTGCGATTCGTTTTCGCGCCAAGCGAAGGGTACGGCTTGGATTGTGTGCCGATTGCGGATATACGATTGATGAGTTTTCAATGTGCCCAGAATGTGGAGTTGAGGCTGGGGTGGAGGCGTGACTTCTAGGATGCGTATTCGTTCGCGGAGATCGCGGGTTGCCAGGCATTGTGTTGTGCTTGGGGTGCTTGGTATTTTGGCTACGGTGCTGTCGGCGTGGGTGAGTTCTTGGGCGGCGCCTTCACAACTTTCGGTTTTGGGGATTGGGTATGGGGCTGGGCGGTCGTGGAGTTTGCTGGTGCCGGAGTCTTGGCCTGCTAGTCCACGAGGTGTCACCTATATTGGGGCGGCTTCTGGTGTTATTATTGGTGTGAATGGGCCTCAGATTCCGCCGCCGGGTGTTCGGTATCGGGTTCGGGAGGGGCTTCATACCGGAGTCTCTGTATCTCCTGCTGGGTGGACCTTCTTTAACGGCGAAGACCCTCGGTATGCGACTGATGCGGTGTATATGGGGTGGCCTTTGCGGAGTATGACGCATCGGGGGCCGACGGATGCTCGGCCTCTTCCGAAGAGTTCTGGATTGCATTTTGTGTACAACGGGATCCCGCTCCCTGAGATTTCGTGGCTTGGGCTTAAGGCGGATCGTCATTTGCCGTTTGTGCCTCTTTTGTGGCCGTTCTTGTTGAGTGCTTTGATGTATGGGGTGGCGATGGAGTTTGTGTGGCAGTCGGTGCTGCTCCGGGGTCGATTGCGGAGGCGGAGATGGCGGATCAATGGGGATTGTTTGAACTGTGGGTATGTGATTGAAGAGTTGGTGGTGTGTCCGGAGTGTGGGGTTGAGGTTGAAACGAACACTTGAAGACATGGCTTGCCGAAGACGGTCAAGCCATGGCACCCAAATGGAGTGGACGAAGCGAATGATTAGCTGTGGGCGTGGGAGTCTTGGACGATTTCGATTTTGAGTGCGTCTACGCCGGCGTGTTTGGCGAGTTGGGCCATGAGTCCTGCGGGGATGGCGTCAATGAGTTGTTGTCCGAGGTTTGCTGGGGCGTCGAGGACTCGGCCGTCGTCGAGAACGAGGTGGACATGGGGGGCTTGGTCGGCGTCGTATCGGCTTGGGCCTGATCCTGAAGATCGGTTGGAGATGCGGCGGGCGAGGCTGTGGTCTACGAGAAGTTCGAGGGTGTTGTAGATGGTCGCCAGCGAGATGCCCGGATCGGACTGGCGGACGGTCTGGTGGAGTTCCTCGGCGGTGGGGTGGGACTTCGTATTGCAAAGAGCTTCATAGATCAGAACACGCGGGCGGGTACAGCGGATCGAACTGTCGGCGAAAACTGATCGCGCAGTCAGAGAATCCGGCATCCGGCAGCACTCATCGACAGAGGATGGATTATGGGTAGACATAGAATCATTCTAAGGGACAGCGAGTGATTTGCCTAGTGCTTTTTTGGTGATTTTAAGATGTTTAGGTTGGTTTGGGGGGTTGGGGGGTGATGATTTGCATTCGTTTGTGGTCGATGCCGGCTTCTTGGAAGATTTCGGAGCCGGTGTCCCAGCCGAGTTTTTCGTAGAAGGGGATGGCGGAGAGTTGGGCGTGGCAGTAGAGGCCTGGGAGGGCGAGTTCGGTGAATGCTCGGACTTCGATGGCGATCATAAGGTTGGTGCCGATGCCTTCGCCTTGGCGTTGGGGGTTGACGCAGACTTGTTGGACCTTGCCTGCGGTTTCGTCGGAGCCGGCTTGCGGTGGGTAGAGGGTGGCGGCGCCGATGACCCGTTCTTTGGATTGGTTGCCTTGTGGATGGTCGATGACGGCGACGAAGTGTTCGCATTGTTCTTCTCGGCCTGGGGCGATGGCTTTGTAGTCTTCGATGGTGTAGCCGAGTGGAGCCAAGAGGACGGCGGTGCGGAGGGCGACCTCTTGCTCATAGAGGGGATGGTCCATTGAGATGCGTTGGATTCTGATCACGGTCGAGGGCTCCTGGCGTGTGACAGAATGTAGCACAGAATTGGGTCGGTGTGTTGGGGAGGGATCAGGATTTCTTGATCGTTAGGGGCGTATGGGCGGTTCTTTGGGCGGCCATTTTTTCCCAGCCAGAACCCAACTCGCCTTCGGGGTCTGGGGGGACGATGTTGACCTTTTTTTCGCCGAGTTTGGCTGTGCCTGCTTGGACCTTGGCTTGGAAGTCTTTGCATTCTTTGAGGAGCCGGTCGAGGATTTCGGATTCGGGGACGGTGGCGATTTTTTGGCCTTGGACATAGATGATGCCTTTGCGGTCACCTGCAAAGACGGCGATGTCCGCGCCCTCGGCTTCGCCCGGCCCATTGACGACGCAGCCCATGACGGCGACTTTCATGGGGACGATGATGTCTTCTTGGAGTTTGTCGTTGACTTGTTGGACGAGGTTGAAGAGGTCGACTTGGATGCGGCCACAGGTTGGGCAGGCGATGAGTTCGGCGCCGATGCGTTCTCGTTTGCCGAGGGTGTAGAGGAGTTCTAGGCCGTCCTCGACTTCGTAGATGGGGTCGTTGGCGTAGGACAGGCGGATGGTGTCGCCGATGCCGTTGGCCAGGAGTGTGCCGAGTGCGACGACCGAGCGGATGGTGCCGGTTTCTTTTGGGCCTGCGTGGGTGACGCCGAGGTGGAGCGGGTGGGGGAAGCGTTTACTGATTTCGGTGTAGGCGTCGATGACGAGTTGGGCGTCCATTGATTTTGCGGAGATGGTGATGTCGTAGAAGTCACGCTCGTAGAAGATGTCGAGGTATTCTTCGAGTTTGGCGATCATGATGGCGATCATGTAGCCGTGCTTGTTGTCGGAGAAGACGGCTCCGAGTTCTTTGGCTCTTGCTTGTTTGTCTTTTCGTTCGATGATTGAACCTTCGTTGACGCCGATGCGGATGGGGATGCCTTTTCCGCCATTGGCCGATTTGCAGGCGTCGATGACTTCTTCGACTTGGGTGCGGTCGGTGATGTTGCCGGGGTTGAGGCGGATTTTGTGGACGCCTGCGTCGATGGATTCGAGGGCGCGTTTGAAATGGAAGTGGACATCGGCGACGATGGGGACGGTGGTTTGGTTCAGGATTTCTTTGAGGGCGTCGGTGTCTTTTTTCTCTGGGACGGCGACCCGCACGATGTCAGCACCGGCGGCGGTGAGTTTGTGGATCTCGGCGACGCATTTGTCGATGTCGTGGGTGTAGCCGGCGGTCATGGTTTGGACGGTGACGGGGGCTGGGGTTGATGCTGTTGATAGGCCTTTGGAGAGGGGGTGATCGAGGGGGAGGCCGCCTCCGATTTGGATGATTCCTGTGCGGGCATCGCCTAGGAAGATGGGGCGTGTTGGTGCGGGGGGTTGCATGGGGGGATTCTAGG
>JAESRA010000036.1 GCA_016764895.1 Phycisphaerales bacterium
AGTCGGTTTGGGAGAAGAAGAGGCCGTTGGTTGGTGCGCTTGCGGCGGCGAGGTAGTCAACCATGAAGTCTGCGGTGGGGATGCCGCCTTGGTAGTTGGTTCCGCCGTCATCGACGAACATGGCGGAGACCTTTGCGAGTTGTTCTTCGGTGAGGGAATCGACATAGGCCTTGGAGCCCATGAGGCCTTGTTCTTCGCCGCCCCAGAGGGCGATGATGATGGTGCGTTTGGGTTGTACGCCTGATTCCATCAGGATGCGTGCCGCTTCGGTGACGACGGCTGTGCCTGTGCCGTTGTCTACGGCACCTTTGGAGCCGGGGCCGTCCCATGAGTCGATGTGTGCGGAGATGATGATGGATTCGTCTGGGAACTCTGAGCCTGGGATTTCGGCGATGACATTGTACACGGGGATTGGCCCTGCGGTGATTTTGTGGTCGAGGTCAAACTCGATTTGGATGTCGAGGCCTTCGTTGATGCGGGCGTTGATGAAGTCGTGGTCACTTTGACGGACATTGACTTCGATGTCAATGGGGTAGTCACTTGCAGGACGGGTGAGCCACTCGTTTGCTGAGGTTGTCCATACGCGTTCGTCTTTGGAACTGGAGATGAAGCCGGCGGGGTTTTCTGCCAGGACTGCTGCGAGGGTTTTTCTGCGGTCTTGTTTGGCGAGTTCTTCATCGGTGATGGCTTGGGAGCCGGCTTTGTCGAATTCGATGGGGTACTCTTTGCCCGATGAAGCGGAGACTGACACGCCGAAGGCGTGGTCGCCATCGAAGGTGATGGTGATGTTTGAGGTGCCCATTGAGTGGGTCCATTCGAAGGTGAGGATGTTTCCGTCGCGAGATGCGTCTTTCATTGGTGCTTCGGCGAAACCTTCGATGGCCATTGATCCTTCGATGCCTTGGTCTGTTTCGTTGAGAATGAGGGTGGTGGGGAGTTTAGAGGTGTTGTAGGTGAAGCTGCCTTTCCACTGAACACCTTCGACGACGGGGGTGTCGGAAGTGTCGGTGGTGTCGATTGGGGCGTGTTCTTGGGTGGTGCCTTGGCGGATTTCGTGGCGTTCATCCATGCGGTCGCGCATCATGAATCCTGTGGATCGGATGCCGCCTTTGCCGCTGTAGTTTGGGGTGAGCATGACCCAAGCGCCGGCGTAGTTTCCGCTGTTGGCTTGGTACTGAGACATGGATTCGGGGAGTGACATGACATGTCCGGTGACGGGGCCGTCGGTTCCGGTGGTCCATGAGAGTGTTGAGAATTCCATGGAGTGGAGTTCTTTGGATTCTATTTCTGGGTCATTTGATTGGAGGAGGACTTTGCCGGTGGAGGGGCCTCGATCGAATCTGGTGGCGACGGTGCCGTAGTTGTGGAGGCGGGCGTTTGAGAGTCCCCAGTCTGCGAGTTGGTCGCGTGCCCATCGCTGGGATGCTTCGAGGTTGGATGATCCGGTCAGGCGTGGGCCGTGGTCTTCTACATAGACGCGGAGGATGTCCATGACTTCTGAGTGGTTTTGTCCTTGGTTGATGAGTGCGTTGATTGAGCGTTGATCGCCCATTTGGATGTCTGGGACATCGACGCGTTGGCCATCGACCATTGCGTATTGGTCGCTGGCATTGCTGGCGGATCTGTTGCTGGTGGTGTTGCTGGTTGTGCTGTTGGTTGTGCTGCATCCGCCCAGGGCTACTGCGAGCCCGGCGAGGGTGGTGATTGCGGCGGTGGTGTAACGATGTGATCTGAGGTGCATGCACACTTCTCCTGAGTTGTCTATGTATTTTGAGGGCCACGACGCCCGGGGCTGACCGGATGACGGTCAGTGTGTAATCATACCGGATCAATAGAGTTTTGGATGCACATATTGAGTGATGATTCGGCTCGTTTTTTAAATCGGTAGTCCCTTGCGTTTCCAGAGCGAGAGGAGCCTTTCGAGTTCGATGGGTTCCCAGAGGCGGCCGTTGTTTAATCGGACGCGCATGAGGTCGCCATGGGCGTTGAAGAGGGTTTCGGTGGGGGGTGAATCGGGGGCGTTTTTGGAGGTGACGGTCCAGAGTCCTGGGGAACTTGCTGGTTGTTCGGATATGTCCCATCTGAGGGCGACTGAGTTTGTGACGGGGTTGAATGAGTAGGAGGCGAAGTCGCCTTGGAGCTGTTTGTGGACGATTAGCGATCCGATGAGGTATGACTGGACTTGTGTGATGTACCCGTTTTCGGGTATGAATGGGCTGATGGTGGTGGGGGTGTTGTTGCCTTCTACGGTTGTGATTGTGAGCTTTCCGCCTTTTCGGGCGCCTGTGATTGCAGAATCTTGTGTGTAGTCATTTTGGGTAGATCCAGAGCTGTCATCCGATTTGAGGGTCATCCGAATCGTCCAGGTTTCTTCGTTCTCATCTAGGGACATATAGAACAGAGCGCGGGAGTCGATCCGCAGTCCTGCGTCCATAGCCATGGAATCGATTTGGAGGAGGTAGCCGAGTTTTCGGTCTTCGGTGGTCCACTTTGATTTGTCTTTTGAGCTCAGTTCACCTTTGTAGCCTGACCATGATTTGATTCGGCGGTATCCGTGTTCGGTGGCGTCCATTTCGTCGCCGGATTTGGCGGGGGTGTAGAGGCGTTCCCAGCGTTCGTTTTTTTTGCCTGTCAGCACGGCGGCGTAGTCATCGAAGGAGAGTTGATCGAGCAGGGCAGTTGTTGAGCTGAACCCTGCTGCTCGTTTGAGTGTTTGGGAAGACATTTCCTGTAGATTCATGGTCGCGATTGAGGTTTCATAGAGCACGCGGGCTTGATTGAACTGGGATTCAGTCCCTTCGAGCGTGAAATCGAATATCAGGAAAGTCTTGGGTTTGTGTCCAAAGATAGTCACGCCCCGATACACCCAGGACCCGGTGCGGCTTTGGGTGCGGACATAAAAACGGTGTCCTTTCCAAATTCCGACCCGGAGATCATGTTGTTCATCGAGGAGCATTGCTCCTGGGCGGTTCATGAGCTGATCGCGGATACTATTTGAGGCTTTGAGAGCGGTGAGTTTTTCGTCGCTTGTCCGCTGTTCTTTGATGATGATGGTGCCCAGATTTTGTGGTAGGGAGATTCCAGTACTCGTCGAGTTGCCGATGCGAACGGTTTCAGCCTGGGCATCCTTGGGAAGGTTGATGGTTAGGCCAATGGAATCGAGCGAGATTGGGTCGATCTCGAGTTCGGTTAGGGTTGTGGAGGGGGTGAAGGTCGGGGCAGGCCGTTCTGGCTGGGCAACGCCCAGAGTGCAAGATAGAGCGAGCAGGACAAACATGAGGGGGCTGGTGGATTGGATCATGGTGGGTCTCTGGAGGGTGTCTCTTTGAGTGTACGCAATGATCGGTTCATGCGCTGATAAGTATTCACTGCAAGAGGGTGGATTATGGTTGACCCGGCGGGGTGGTGGGCTATGCTTCTCGTCCCGCTTGGCGTAGCCGATCGGCAGACCGAGGCTGGTAATCAGTCCCGATCTGAAATAAGTGAAGAACGGGCCCCGATTTGGTTTGAATCGGTGTGCAAAGAATGACCGGGGCCAGCTATTGGTTCCTCTCAAATGATGAGGTTTGATCAGTATGAGCAATGGACGAATCAGAATCCGGATGGAAGCCTACGACCACATCGCCCTTGATGCATCGGCACGCGAGATCGTAGAACACGCCAAGCGGACCAATGCCAAGGTCAAAGGCCCGATTCCACTACCAACGCGCATCGAGCGATACACCGTTCTGCGTGGCCCGTTTGTCGATAAGAAATCACGCGAGCAGTTCGAGATTCGCACCCATAAGCGGATCATCGATATTCACGAGCCAAACGCACGCACCGTCGAAGCACTCAACCGCCTCGTCGTCCCTGCGGGCGTCTTTGTGAAGATCAAGGCATAATCATTTCAGGCCCGCTCCGTGCGGGCCTGTGCTTGTTTTAGAGAAAACTGTTTTAGACTGTATTTACAGTGCCAAATGGCATAATTAACCAAGACTTCCCCTGCCCTGTGGATACACGGAGCATGAAGCGGTTTCCGCCCGATTGCGGAGATGAAGGAAATAGCAAGATGACACACCCAAGTAAAACTCTCCACCTTGTCGGCCAGAAGCTTGGCATGACCCGCGTCTATAACGAAGCTGGTGTTTCTGAGCCTGTGACGATCATTAAGATCGGTGCTCATACCGTTACTCAGGTGCGGACTCAGGAAATTGATGGCTACAGCGCTATTCAACTCGGTACTGGTGACATCCAGGCTCGCAACTCGACGATGCCTTTGATCGGTCATGATGCCAAAGCTGGCGTCGCTCCGCAACGCCACCACCATGAGACTCGTCTTGAAGATGGCAAAGAGGGCCAATGGGAACTCGGTCAGCAGATTGACATCTCAGTATTTGACGACATCAAGTATGTTGATGTCATCGGAGTCTCCAAAGGTAAGGGCTTTCAGGGTGGTATGAAGAAGTGGGGCTTTAAGGGCCAGCTTGCATCTCACGGCGTTGAACGCAAGCATCGTTCGCCCGGTTCGATCGGTGGCCACGCCAATAACGCTGGTAAATCGGGTCGGATCAAAAAAGGTAAGAAAATGTCGGGTCAGCACGGCAACAAACAAATCACTGTTCGATCGCTTGATGTGATCCGGATTGATGCCGAAAACGGGCTTCTTTTGGTCAAGGGGCCTGTTCCTGGTGCCAACATGGGCTGGGTTGAAGTTCGTCCTGCGACAAGATTGTACAAATCAAAGGCCTCGAAGGCTTGATTTTGAGAACGAGGGGGTCAATAATCCCCTCCCCATCGAGGATCACTAGATTCTCGGTAATAGTTCGGTAAGTCGCCCTTTGGGCGAAACTGCCGAGGAAAAACGAGTCATTGAACCCCAGCCTCCAAACGCTGGGATGCAATGCCGAGTCGAATCAGTGGCCATGGACATTTATTCTTCAGTTTGAAGAGTGGATGGCGAAAGCAATATCCATCGTCCTGGTGAGGCATGTGGGCACTCCGATCGGAATCGGAGAGCTAAACAAAGGCGTTCGGCGAGGTAAAGACCGATGGATGTCCCCGTCTATACAATGAGTGGAAAGTCAGCTGGCACAATGTCAATTGACGAGATCGCACTCGGCGAAACAATTAATGTTGACCTGATCAAGCAAGCGTTTGTGATGTACCACGCCAATCGGCGCCAAGGTTCCGCTCGCTCCAAAACCCGTGCAATGGGTGCTTTGACAGGCAAGAAACTCTACAAGCAAAAAGGTACGGGCAACGCTCGTCACGGCGATAAGAAGGCTCCAATCTTCCGCGGTGGTGGTCATGCCAAAGCCAAGCGCCGGACCCGCGAGGATTTTCACAAATCCATGCCGATCAAGATGCGTCGCAAGGCCAACCGCAATGCGTTCCTGGCTAAGTTGATCGACAATGAAGTCAAGATCATCGACGGACTTCAGTTCGAGACCCCTCGCACAAAAGACTTCACAGCGTTTCTCGCTGCGATTGGGATCGACAAGTCGGCCCTGCTCGCCCTCTCGGCTGATGCGGAGAAGAGCAAGAACGCTCGTTTGAGTGCTCGCAATATCGATGGCATCGCAATGTGCAAGGCCGACCAGCTCAACACATTCGAGATGCTCAACAACCGTTATTTGGTGATCGACAAGGCTGACCTGGAAGCATGGCTCAATGGGCCAAGTTCGCAGACTGGCAAGATCGTCAAGACTGAAGAGGTGGCGTAATGTTAGAAGCACACTACATTCTTCGTAAGCCATTGTTGACCGAGAAGACCACCAAGAGCATGGAAGACGCCAATGTCTACTGCTTTGAGGTTGATCGCCGGGCAACTAAGGATGACATCAAAGCGGCTGTTGAGGCTGCATATGGTGTCAAGGTCGTCAAGATCAATACCCAGGTCCGCAAGGGCGGGGCTCGTCGCTTCAAGTACGGCAGCGTTGCTGAGTCGTCATGGAAGCGTGCTATGGTCCGGATCGCTGAAGGAGACGCTATCGAACTCTTCTGAGTTTGAGGCGTGAAAGGAACCCTGCATTATGGCTATTCGAATCTATAAACCAACCAGTGCTGGCCGGCGGAACGCTTCGGTCAATACGAATGAAGCGGTCACCAAAAAGAAGCCTGAGAAGAGCTTGTTGAGGCCGTTGAATAAAAAGGGTGGTCGCAACCACCATGGTAAGATCACCGTTCGCGGTCGTGGTGGGGGTGCCAAGCGCATGTACCGCCAGATCGATTTCGCTCGTCGTGATCGTGATGGGATTGTCGGCACCGTTTTGGGAATCGAGTACGATCCAAACCGCAGTTGCCACATTGCTCTGATCGAGTACACCGACGGCGTCAAGCGATACATTCTTGCTCCCAACGGGCTCACCGATGGTGACACCGTTGAGAGTGCCAACGGCGAGGCTATTGAGCCAACAGTTGGTGCTTGTATGCAACTCAAGCATGTCCCGTCGGGCATGAATGTTCACTGTATCGAGCTTCGTGCTGGCGGCGGTGGCAAGCTTTGCCGCAGTGCTGGGATGTACGCTCGTCTGACCAATAAAGATGATAAATACGCGACATTGGTGATGCCATCTGGTGAAACCCGTCGTGTGACGATTGAGTGTCGTGCAACTGTTGGCAATGTCGGCAACTCCGATCATCAACAGCGTCGGCTCGGTAAGGCGGGTATTTCTCGTCACCTCGGTCGTCGTCCCAAGACTCGCGGTGTGGCGATGAGTCACCATGCTCACCCTCTTGGTGGTGGTGATGGTCGCAGTAAGGGTGGCCGTGCACCTGTGAGTAAGTCTGGCACTCTTTCAAAGGGTGGCGGAACTCGTAATCGCAAGAAGCCATCACAGGATTTGATCATTCGTCGTCGTAAGAGCAAACGCTACGGGCAGCTTAAGTAAGCCCGAGAGGAACTGACTATGTCTAGAAGTCTTAAAAAAGGCCCATATGTCGACGAGAAGCTCTTCCTCAAGGTAGAGAAGATGACGGCGTCTGGTGCTAAGAAGCCAATCAAGACCTGGGCCCGTGCGTGCACGGTGGTTCCCGAGTTCATCGGGCACACTTTCCAGATTCACAATGGGCGGGCCTTTCCAGAGGTGTTCATCACTGAGGATATGGTCGGTCACAAACTTGGTGAGTTTGCAAATACCCGTACCTTCCGTGGGCACACGAACAAGAAGGAAGGCCTCAAGTCCCGCTAATACGGTGACTGTTGAGAACAAGGGATCATTCCATGAAACTTAGATCAAACGAACTAAATAAACGAGCGGAACAGGTTGGCGTGAGCGTTGAACAACTCGCCGCCGCTGTGACCCGTGAAGATCGCAGCGAAAAAGCCGCGGCTTCGGCGGTCAAGAACTGGATTGGTGGTCGTGATCATCCACGCTGCCGGAAGGTTGATATCGAAGCTCTGGCGACCGCTGTCGGTTGCTTGCCCAAAGATATTTCAAAGTTTACTTCTCAGGTCCGCAACCATCGCGGTAGCCAGAAGAAAGCGAAGTTGGTCGTGGACATGATCCGCGGCAAGAACCTCGAAGAAGCAACTCAAATGCTTGCGTTCTCAACCAAGCGTGCTTCGGTCAACATCGGTAAAGCACTCATGGCCGCATCGTCTGATGCGGAGCAACTTGGTGCTGATATGTCCGAGTTGTTCGTATGCGAAGCCACCGTCGACCGCTCGACCCACATCAAGCGGTTCCAACCAAAGGATCGTGGCCGGGCACATCCAATCCTCAAGCGCACAAGCCACATTACTGTATCAGTTCAGGAGCGTAGCTAATGGGTCAGAAAAGCCATCCATTCGGATTTAGACTCGGCATCACCGAAGCACACCGCTCACGCTGGTATGCTCCCAAAGCCCTCTACGGCGAATTGCTCGTCGAAGATGAGAGGATCCGCCAGTACCTCGATAAGCGTCTCAACAAAACCCCGCCAAGTGCGTCGGTTTCAGAGATTCATATCGAGCGTACTCGCGAAGAACTCAAGATCATTGTTCGGACCGCGCGTCCCGGCATCGTCATTGGGCCTAAGGGTTCAGAGATCGACCGGATGACCGAAGAACTTCGCTACATGACTGGTCGCAAGGTTGCGATCACGGTAGTCGAGATTCGTGAGCCAGACCTTGAGGCACAGCTTGTGTCTGACGGCATTGCCGAGCAGCTCAAGAAGCGTATGGGTTTCCGTCGCGTGCTTAAGATGCGTGCTGAAGCCGTCATGGCTGCCGGTGCTCAGGGTGTAAAAATTCAGGTTTCGGGTCGCCTTGGCGGTGCTGAAATGAGTCGTCGTTTGGATGTTCGTTTGGGTTCGTTGCCATTGTCAACGCTCCAGGCCAATATTAACTACGGCTTCTCCGAAAGTCACACAACCTACGGCGTTCTCGGCGTGAAGGTCTGGATCTACAAAGGTCTGTACTCAACGGCTGAAGAAGAGAATCAATCAAACGCGGCTGGTGCACGGGCTCGTGCACGGGGTCGCAAGTAAGTACAAGTATGTAATAGTTATCACTGGTGTCTGTTGATGCCAGGGATTGAATGGAAAGAAGAAGGATACAACCATGCCTCCTTATAAAATACCAAAGCGTGTCAAGCACCGCAAAGAGTTCCGTAGAGGCCGAGATCGCAAAGCGACCAAGGGCAACTATGTGTCATTCGGAGAGTTCGGACTTCAGGCACTTGAGGGCTGTTGGCTCAAGAGTAATTGTATTGAGGCCGGTCGTGTGACATGTCAGCACTTCCTCAAGCGTGAGGGCAAGCTGTTTATTCGTGTATTCCCGGACAAGCCGATTTCCAAGAAGCCCTTGGAGACTCGGATGGGTAAGGGTAAAGCGGAAGTTGATTATTGGGCCGCACGCGTCAAGCCTGGCACGATTTTATATGAGTTGGCCGGTGTGAGCGAGGTCCGTGCACGCGGGGCGTTCTTCCGGGTTGCAATGAAAATGCCGGTCAAGTGCCGGATGGTCCACCGCCGGATCGAGGCATAAGGGGCTTTATGATGATTGGTGCAGAAGTACGAGCGTTAAAAGATGAAGAGATCACTGTTGAGCTTGTTCGGCTGCGTAAATCGCTGCTGACGATGAAGAGCAAGAGTGTGACCGAGAAGATCGAAGACACCACGCAGTTTGGCAAAGTTCGCAAGGACATCGCCCGGCTCCTGACCGAGCGTACCGCGCGGCAGAACACAGATTCCTGAGGATGACTATGAGCGATACCCAAGTCAAAGGTGCGAAGATTGGAGTGGTGGAAACAGACAGCCGGGATAAAACCCGCAAAGTCGTGATCCGTTACAAAGTTCCGCATCCGAAGTATGGCAAGTTTGTGAGCAAGCGCACAGTGATGCATGTTCATGATGAAAACAATGAATCGCATACAGGCGATGTGGTCGAGATCGTGCAATGTAGCCCGATCTCGAAGACCAAGAGCTGGGCAATCTCGAAAGTAATCGAGAAACGCAGCATTTGATAGCAATACCCCGATGGCAATGTGCCACGGTTTAGGAATGAAGGCAGGGCGAACATGCTCCAGCAAGAATCCAGATGTGTAGTAGCGGATAACTCCGGCGCCAAAATCGCTTATGTTATTCGTGTATACGGCGGATCGACTCGTCGCAGCGGACAAACCCGCAAGCAGGCGTATGTCGGTGACAAGGTTCTGATCAGTGTCAAAAAAGCACTGCCAGGATCAGAAGTCAAGACCGGCGAAAAGTACAAGGCTGTCCTTGTGCGAACCGCCAAGTCTACCCGTCGTAAAGATGGATCGTATGTGAAGTTTGACTCGACTGCGGTCGTGCTCATCAACGATGACGGCAATCCAAAGGGCACACGCATCTTTGGCCCGGTCGCTCGTGAACTCCGCGAACGAAACTATATGAAAATTGTATCCCTTGCTCCGGAGGTGGTGTGATGCCAAGACATGTACGCAAAGGTGATCAAGTAATCGTTAACTCCGGCGACCACAAAGGACAGACCGGCGAAATCCTTGAGATTATCGTCAAGTCTGACAAGGTCCTCGTCAAGGGTGTTAATGTCAAGGTTCGGCATGTCCGTCCGACACAGGCTAGCCCCAAAGGTGGCGTGGTGTCCAAAGAGATGCCAATGCATATCTCGAATGTCAGCCCGGTTGTCGATGGCAAAGCCACTCGCGTCCGGTTTGAGACTCAGAAAGATGGTTCGAAGAATCGCGTAGCGGTTCGTGGCGGTAAGTCGCTCGGACAAGTCAGCGGCCCTAAATCGTAACCAATACACACAGCTTCTCTGGATTGTCCAGAGAAACAACTGGCGGATAAGTCATGGCGAAGAAAAAATTTGATCAAGAAACACTCGATGCAGCAGCCCAGCCTAACACGCCCAGGCTCCAGTCGATGTTCAAAGATACCGTGCGTTCAAAGATCACCGAAGAGTTCGGAATCAAGAACAACATGGCGATGCCTAAGCTCGAGAAAATCACACTCAATGTGAATATCGGTCGGCATCTCGATGGCACCAAAGTACCCAACAATGTCCGCGAATCCGTACTCCACACGCTGACGACCATTACCGGTC
Organism: Phycisphaerales bacterium; assembly: GCA_016764895.1. Taxonomy (GTDB): domain Bacteria; phylum Planctomycetota; class Phycisphaerae; order Phycisphaerales; family UBA1924; genus UBA1924. Next base: position 10,508 of record JAESRA010000036.1, read on the forward strand.
AGAAGCCAGTAAAGATCGCAGCGAAGAAATCCGTTTCGAACTTTAAGGTTCGTGAAGGATACGAGACAGCATTTAAGGTCACGCTCCGTCGTGATCATATGTGGCACTTTCTTGATCGGTTGGTCAATATCGCAGCGCCTCGTATCAAGGATTTTCGTGGGTTGAACGACAAGTCGTTTGACCGCCAGGGAAGCTACTCAATGGGCTTGACTGAGCAGGGTGTATTCCCTGAGATCAATATGGCCGAGCAGAACTTCACCCATGGCATGAATATCAACTTTACCTTCAGCAAGTCGAACCCCAAGCTGAGCCGGTTTATGCTCGCTGAGCTTGGGATGCCGTTCAAGAAGCCAGAAGAAAAGAAGAAGTGAAAGAGGATCTAACCAATGGCTCGTAAATGTCAAATCGCCAAAAGCAAACGAACTCCAAAGTACCCAACGCGCCATGTGCGTCGGTGCGAACTGACCGGGCGTGCCCGAGGCGTTTATCGCAAGTTCCGCATCTCCCGCATTATGCTCCGCAAGCTTGCTCTTGAAGGCAAGATTCCAGGAATGCGTAAGGCCAGTTGGTAAGAAATAGCCTGTATTGGGCGCACGAACGAACTACTGCGATGATGCCGATGCATCATGGCAATGGAAATAAAGGTAGAAAACGATGACGATCAGTGATCCAGTCGCAGACATGTTGACCCGAATCCGCAACGCGACACGAAACCGTGCCAAGAGTGTGGTTTGCCTGAACAACAAAGTATGTCAGGGTGTAGCCGGTGTTTTGAAAACCGAAGGCTACATCAATGACTTCGAAGTTGTGTCAGACAACAAGCAGGGCACCATCCACATCGATCTCAAGTATGGCCCTCGTGGCGAGGTCTTGATCCATGAGATCAAACGGATGAGCAAGCCTGGTTGCCGTGTGTATCGCCCGACGACCAAGATTCCTGCTCCGATGCAGGGGCTTGGAATAACGATCGTTTCGACGAGCAGCGGGGTCTTGTCTGATCGTGTTTGCCGCGAGAAGAATGTTGGTGGCGAACTGCTTTGTATAGTTTGCTGATTGAAATATTGAACTGTTGACGGATATAGATATAGACGGATATAGATTTAGATAGCACGGCTGGACTCCCCGGTTCCTAAGAATGACCGGAAGACGACGACAGCTCGAAAGGAAGAATAATGTCAAGGCTCGGTAAAAAAGCAGTTCAAGTCCCCGCCGGGGTCAAGGTGAACATCGCCGGACAGAATATCTCAGTCGAGGGCCCGAAGGGTTCATTGAGCTTTGAGTTTCGTCCAGAGGTCGAAGTGACACATGACGAAGGCGGCAAGGTTATCACTGTCCATGTCTCTGATGAGCTGGTCTCAAAGAGCCGTGTTAACCGGGCTTACTGGGGAACGACCCGTTCGCTCATCGACAACATGGTTGTTGGTGTGACCAAGGGTTATGAGAAGAAACTCAATATCGTCGGTGTCGGTTGGACAGGAAATGTCAGCGGCAACACACTGTCACTCAAGGTTGGGTTTGCCAACATCATCGAGATGCCAATCCCGACTGGCGTAACCGTCACCGCCGAGAAGCAGTTGGTGACCGTATCGGGTGCCGACAAGCAAGCAGTGGGGCACTTTGCTGCTTCGGTGCGTGCCAAACGGAAGCCTGAGCCATATAACGGCAAGGGTATTAAGTACCTCGACGAGGTCATCACGCGTAAGCAAGGTAAGGCATTCGGTAACTAATCGAAACGATCGCAACTGATCGCAGCACGCGATTGTGAGGTTTGAGCAATGAATAAAGATAAAGCAAAAGTAGTCCGACGCAAACGACGCACGATCGGTATTCGTAAGCGGGTCATTGGTACCCCCGAGCGGCCCCGTCTGGCGATTTACCGTTCGCTCAATCACATCTACGCCCAGGTTATTGATGATATGGCTGGGGTTACCTTGGCCAGTGCATCAAGCATGGACAAGAGTATCAAGATTGAGGGTTCCGCTGGGAATGTTGCATCGGCCAAAGCGGTCGGTGCGGTACTCGCTGAGCGGGCACAAAAAGCAGGTGTTGAAGCCGTGGTCTTTGATCGTGGCGGATTCAAGTTTCATGGTCGAGTAAAAGCCTTCGCAGACGCTGCTCGTGAGAGCGGTCTGAAGTTCTGAACGAAAGAGATACCACAATGGCAGAAATGCTTGACGAATCAAAATCAATCGAGTCGCATACCGTCGGGATTTTCCGGACAGCCGCGACAGTCAAGGGTGGACGACGCTTCAGCTTCGGCGCACTCGTTGTCTGCGGTGATCGCAAAGGCAAGATCGGCTATGGCTATGCCAAGAGCCCTGAAGTGCCTCTGGCGATTGAGAAGGCTGAAAAGCACGCCCGACTCAGTATGGTCCAGTTTCCGATGACCGGTTCCACGCTTCCACACGAGACCATTGGTCGCGCCTGTGCAAGCCGCGTGATCCTGGTCCCCGCATCACCCGGTACCGGTGTTGTTGCAGGCGGCACAGTCCGTGCAGTACTTGAGATGGCGGGCATCACTGATTGCCTGACCAAATCAACCGGGTCCAACTCCAAAATCAACATGGTCCGCGCCGTATTTGACGGCCTGAGCCAGCTCCGCACCCGCGAAGAAATCGCAGATTTGCGAGGCGTTGAAATCGAGACATCCGATATCGAAGAACGCATCAAACGAGGCCAACGCTTCATGCCTGTCCAGTCCGAAGGCGACAAGATGGCCGCTCCAGTCAACACCATCGGTCAAGACCGTGGTCGCGGCGGACGCGGTGGTGGTCGTGGCGGACGCGGCGGCGGTGGCGGTGGTGGTCGTGGCGGTCCTGGTGGCGGCGGAGGCCGTGGCCCAGGTGGTCCCGGTGCCTCCCAAAGTACCCCCCAAAGTGCCCCAGAATCAGCACCGGCAGCACCAGCAGCCGATGCACCCAAACAATCAGGTTCAGAGAACGCAAGCTAATCACACAAGATTTAACCGATCGTGCAGCCGCACGATTTCCGGGAGTAACCGGTCATGATGATCCACGAAGTTACCGCACTAGCGGGCAAGTACAAACAACGCAAGCGTATCGGCCGTGGTGTCGGTTCGGGCAATGGCAAAACCTCTGGCCGCGGCCATAAGGGTGCTGGCTCACGCACAGGCAACTCTCGAATGGCACAGTTTGAGGGTGGCCAAATGCCATTCTTCCGCCGTATGCCGAAGTTCGGGTTTACCAACGCCAACTTTACGATCAACTTCTGGATCGTGAATCTTGCTGCGATCATTGAGCACGAGGACTTCAAGTCCGGCGGCGTCATTGATCAGAAGGCACTCATCAAGGCCGGTTTGGTCCGTGATGAGTCCCGCGTGCTCAAGATTCTCGGCGATCTCCCAGAAGGTGTCGATTCGCTCAAAGTGAAGTTTGATGTCACCGCCAACCGTGTCACTGGTCCAGCTCGCAAGCTGATCGAAGATGCTGGTGGCAAGGTCAACCAGACCGGCACCCGCCGCGACCGTGTCCGTGGCATCGACCGAAACTCAGACGACCAGACTCCCAAGAATCTCACCAAGAAGCTCAAGAAGCAAGAGTGGCACCGCAAGCGTGACGAGGCATTTGCTCGTGGCGAGGTTCTCAAGGCCAAGAAATAATCCTGTGCCATTGAGGGCGTAAGGGCTGATGTATACGCCGGGGTCGATCAACCGCTGAACGATGGAAATACCATCCCCGGTCACGGATGATCGGCCCCGTCTTTGATTGTTTAATGACTGTTCATACGAGCGGTGTTCTGAGCCATATGGAGTTTACGATTTATGCTCATTCAGACCATCATTAATGTGTTTCGGATCCCCGAGTTGCGGAACAAGATTCTGTTCACAATCTCGATGCTCGCCGTCTATCGGATCGGGTTCTGGATCCCTGTGCCTGGTGTTAATCAGGGGGCCTTGACTTCGTTCTTTGAACAACAGGCCGCATCTGGCTCGGCTGCCGGGCGTCTCTCACAGTATGTTGCTATTTTCTCGGGCGGTTCGTTCGGTCAATCCACGATCTTCGGGCTCGGGATTATGCCTTACATCACGGCCTCGATTATCTTCCAACTCTTCCAGTCGGTGTCACCGAAACTCAAAAAGCTCAAAGAGGAAGGCCCTACGGGCTATGCGAAGATCCAGGAATGGACCCGCTACGCGACCGTTGGCTTATGTCTTGTCCAAGCGGTGGGCTGGTTAACCTACATCACCCGTTCAGGTTTGGTGTATGAACAATGGGCGAATAATCCACTGTGGTGGGTGATGGGAATTTCCGCGTTGACTGCGGGCACCGTATTCCTGATGTGGCTGGGCGAGCAGATTGATCGTTTCGGTATTGGCAATGGTGTCTCTTTGATTATCATGGCGGGTATTCTGACCGGGATGCCCGGGGCTGTGATGAGTGTGGTGTCGAACTTTGATGCTGCTGACCCCAATAAAATGGGCTGGATGGGATTGATCCTTCTGGTATGCGGGTTCGTGCTGGTGGTTGCTGGATCGGTGTTGTTAACGGTTGCTCAGAGGCGGATACCTGTCCAGCAAGCCAAACACACGCGGGGCACTCGCACATTCGGTGGCCAAAAAAGCTATCTCCCATTGAAAGTCAATCATGGCGGCGTGATGCCGATCATCTTTGCGTCTTCGTTGATGATCTTCCCGTCGGTGGTCTTTAGTGCGATGGCCTCCCGGGCCCAGGATGCTGGTGCAATCGGGTGGTGGCCGAATCTTGTTCAGTGGCTGAGTGACAACTTCCAGATGGGGGCGTATCCGTATGTCTTCCTGTATATTATGATGGTGTATTTCTTCAGCTACTTCTGGATCACGGTCCAGTTCAATCCTGAAGAAATGTCCAAGCAACTTCGAGATCACGGTTCGTTTATTCCTGGGCTTCGTCCTGGGCCACGGACGGCTGAATATCTCGAAGCGGTCATGGAACGGATTACCTTTGTCGGGGCTGCATTCCTTGCGATTATTGCGGTGCTTCCGATGGTGGTGAATACTTCACTGAAAGTTGATTTCGTGGTTTCCCAGTTCTTGGGAGGGACGGGTCTGCTCATTGTGGTCTCGGTGGCGTTGGACTTCCTCCAGCGCGTAGAGGCCAATCTGCTCATGCGGAACTATGACGGATTCCTTGGCGATACCGATGCTGGTGAAGGGCGATCCCGCTCGTGATGAAGAGTTGGACCCTGTTTGGGCATGTTTGAGTATGGAATTTGTGAGTTTGTTCAATCTATCTGATGATTGCAGACTCTTTTGAGTGGCTCTTGGGATTCGGCGGATGACACGCCGGGTTGGTGAGCCTAAGATCGTGACCCGTGATTTTGCCTTCAGGCTTGGTCTCGGATGTACAAAAATACAGAACTAATCGGGATTTTCCCGGTTTCAGATGCTTCGCTGCATGAGCGGCGAAGGAGGTTAAGATGAAAGTATCATCAAGCGTCAAGCGTCGCTCGAAGGATTGCCAGATTGTCCGCCGTAAGGGCAAAGTCTTTGTAATCAACAAGAAGAACCCGCGTTTTAAGCAGCGTCAGGGCTGAGACTCTGTTGAGTTGAAGCTCAAGCATACTTAAATCGTGTTTGAACAGATAATGGACCCGCTGCATCGAGGTGAACTCGACTGCAGCGCACTGCCCGGAATATCCCGGGATGACAGGAGAAGCCAGTGCCCCGTATCGCAGGTGTAGACATTCCGGATCGTAAGAAGATCTTTTATTCGTTGCAGTACATTCATGGCATCGGCAACAAGTATGCTGGTGATATCCTTGAAGAAGCAGGGATTAACCCAGATGCTCGTGCCAATGAGTTGTCGGAGACCGAAGTGTCTACGCTCAACACCATTGTTGATGGCAGCTATCTTGTCGAAGGTGCTCTTCGCAGGCAAGTTCACCAGAACATCGCCCGGCTCCGCGAGATCCGCTCATACCGCGGCGATCGTCACCGGGCCGGTCTTCCGACCCGTGGCCAGCGCACCCGTTGTAACGCACGCACCCGCAAGGGCAAGAAGCGGACCGTTGCAGGCAAGAAGGGCGTCAAGGGCTAAATAGGTATTACGCGTTTCAGGTTGCCATCGAAAGGTGGCGACCTGTTTCATTTACTAGAACATATATTCGCAAGGTTCCAGCCCTTTCAAAGGGATCCAATCAAGTGGAACCGTCAGGAGCGATCGAAACATGGCAAAGAAAGCAAAGAAAATTCGCAAGGGTGTCACCCGTGGCATCGCCCATATCAAGGCGACTCACAACAACACCCTTATCACCATCACCGATACCAATGGCGAAGCTCTCGCTTGGGACTCGGCTGGGACCATTGGCTTCAAAGGTGCTCGCAAAGCGACTCCGTTTGCTGCGACCCGTGCTGGCGAGCAGCTCGGCCAGAAGGTTCGCAAGATGGGCATGAGCGAGATCGAAGTCAAGATCACGGGTGCCGGTTCAGGCCGCGAGAATGCTGTGTCGGGGCTCGCCTCGACTGGGCTCCGCGTGACTGCGATTGAAGATCACACGCCGGTGCCGCACAATGGTTGCCGTCCAAAGAAGAAACGCCGCGTCTAGTCGACCGGCTTAAAGTCTCGAAGTTCGCTTCGGGGTTTGTGTAATGAATAAGTCTTTCGTGGAAAGAAAGAATGGCGCTGGCAGCAGCAGAGCGTCAATCTGTGATCCTCGATAAGAATCTAGGAATGAATGTCTGGGCCTTTTAATAGAGTCCCTGCTGCGGAGAATTGAACTATGCGTGTACGCTGGCGCGGGCTTGAACTGCCCTCACGAGTCACTTCTGATAGCAAGTATACAGCCGATACTTTCGGTCGCTTTACCGTCGAGCCATTTGAGCGTGGTATGGGCACAACGATCGGCAACTCGCTGCGTCGTATCCTGCTCTCTTCGCTTGAAGGCGCCTCGGTGACTGCTGTTAAAATCAAGGGTGCCGAGCACGAGTTTACCTCGGTTCCAGGCGTCCTTGAAGACACCACCGACATCATCCTGAACATCAAAAACCTGATCGTCAAGTCCGACGGCGAAGGCCCACGGGTCATGAAACTCGCCGCTCAGGGACCGGGCGAAGTGACCGCCGACCTTATCGAGGCCGACAGCAATGTCACTATTGTGAACAAGGACTTGGTCATCGCAACCCTCACCGAAGCGGTTGCCTTTGAGATGGAAATCCATATCGACAAGGGCCGCGGGTATATTCCTGTTTCTGAGCAGGAACTCCGCAATGATGAGCAGGAGATCGGTGTGATTCCGGTCGATGCGATCTACTCGCCTGTTCAGCGTGTTCGTTACCATGTTGAGAATACTCGCGTGGGTCAGAAGACCAACTACGACAAGCTGACGATGGAAATCTGGACCGATGGCACCATTACGCCTGAGATGGCTTTGGTTGAGTCGGGCAAGATTCTGCGTAAGCATCTTAATCCGTTTGTGCAGTATTTTGAGCTCGGCGATGACCGTGTTTCAGAGAATGCTGCGGCTGCTGCGGGTGTTGATGAAGAATTGATTCGCAAGCTCAACATGCCTACCGAACAGCTTGATCTGTCGGTGCGTGCGAGCAACTGTCTTGAATCAGCACGCCTTGATACTGTTGCTCAGTTGGTCATTATGACCGAGCCTGAGCTTCTTAAGTTGCGTTCGTTTGGTCGCACATCGTTGCGTGAAGTGAAGCGTAAGCTTCTTGATATTGAGCTCGATCTGGGGATGGAGCTTCCTGAAGGGTACACCGTTCATCAGTGATTTAAGTTTGATTCACTGTTTGAGATACACACATTGCGACGCGGTGAGCGCGTCGTTGAGATAAAGAAGGAACCGAGTCATGCGTCATCGCAAAGCCGGATTCAAGTTGGGCCGCACCACAGCGCATCGCCAAGCGATGCTCCGTAATATGGCGGCAAGTCTCTTTGAGCATGGTCAAATTACAACGACCATCCCAAAGGCCAAGGCACTCAAACCGTTCGTTGAGAAGATCATCACCAAAGCCAAGCGCGGTGACCTCCACTCACGCCGTTTGGTGATCTCGATGCTCGGCCAAGACCGCCGTGCGTTTGCTTGGTGTCACATCCCCAAGGGTGCGACCGAAGAGCAACGCGAGTCGATCGAAGAACAACGCGAGTTTACCGAGGGGTTCTTTGATATCCCCGATTCAGATCAGATCGAGCGCAACCGCTACGGCGAACTCCGCAAAGCTCCACGCATCGTCAAGCATATCTTTGACAATGTTGCCCCACGCTTCGAAGATCGCGCCGGTGGATACACCCGCATCGTCAAGCTTGGTCAGCACCGTCTTGGTGATGCCGCCCCGTTGTGCGTGATCCAGTTCGTCGGTAACGAGGAAGGCCCTGAGATCGGTGGCTCACTGAGCACTCGTCGCAAGACCGCTGACCGTCGTACCGCCTTTGCCGCCAAGCTTCGTAAAGATGCTCCAAAGGTCGAGACGCCAGCAGCTCAAAGCCCCGAAGCAACTCCAGAAGCAGACGCTCCTGAAGGCGACTCCTGAGCAAACGAGTCATTGATTGACTATCCTTACACTGTCCGCATTCCGGGCAGTGTTTTTTATTGAATCCGCTCTATACACGCGATCAGAGAACTTATTGAATCATGCTTGATACCCTCAACGAGATTGAATCCACCGGCCTGACTGAACTCGGAGCCGTCGCAGACCCCTCCGGTCTTGAATCCTGGCGGATCGCCTATATTGGTACCAAAGGACGGATGCGGGCTGTGATGCCCATGATGAAGGATGTCCCCAAGGAGCAAAAGGGGCTTGTCGGCAAGCGTCTCAACGAGGTCAAGACGGCTTTGGAAGCCGCCTTTGAAACCAAGCAAGCAACGCTGGGTGATTCTGGGGCTCCTGCTCAGTTTGGCCCGATGATCGACATGACCGAGCCGGGTGTGGTTGAGTCGCAGAATGTTGGCCGTCGTCACATTATCTCTCGGGTCCGCGATGAACTTGTTGAGATATTTGCACGAATGGGTTTCGATGTTGCCCAAGGCCCAGAGCTTGAGGACGACGAGCACAACTTCATCAAGCTCAATATCCCGCCTGCTCACCCTGCGCGTGATCCGATTGACAATTTTTATATCGACAATCCCAACGAAGTCACGACGCCTCGGATGCTTCGCAGCCAGACCTCGACGGTGCAGATTCGGACGATGTCTAAGTTGGTGCGTGAGGGTAAAGAGCCGCCGATCAAGATTGTTTCGCCGGGGCGGGTGTACCGGCCTGACACGGTTGATGCGACGCACTCGTTTATGTTCCATCAGATCGAGGGGCTTTATGTCGCTCGCGGGGTTTCGATGGCGGATCTGAAAACGACATTGCTCCAGTTCGCTCATGCGTACTTTGGTGATGATGCTGAGATTCGTCTGCGTCCAAGTTTCTTTCCGTTTACCGAGCCCAGCGCAGAGTTTGACATGATGATTGCTCTCAAGCCAGGCGAGGATCCAAAATGGATCGAACTCGGTGGCTGCGGGATGGTTGATCCCAATGTGCTTGCCGCGTGCGGGCTCGATCCAGAAGAATGGACCGGGTTTGCGTTTGGCTTTGGTATCGAACGCATCGCGATGGGCAAGTACGGGATACCTGATATTCGAATGCTCTTTGAGAATGATGTCCGATTCCTGCAACGGGTGTGATGGCAGTCGATATGGCTTGTGATAGAGGGGCAGGCCGTGACGGATCAGATTGTTGAACTGATCGGTTCTTTTGAAGACGACTTGGTATTTGCAGTGCCTTCGGCATGGAGTAGAGTTCCCCACCCCCACTGGGCGGTGAGATTTGGTAGTATGCGAGGCAAGGAGAATCTATGTCGATTGTTCGGTTACTTATCGCTTTGTGTGTGCTGGGTGTTTCGGGTTGTGTGCTCAATGGGTCGGGTAGGTTTGAGAAATCTCCAAAGGCCGTGGCGGTCGAGCATGGGCTCTGGATTACTCGCTGGGACTATCAATCTCCCGATGATGTTCGTAGAGCGATTGCTGATGCCGCGTCGATCGGGATCACGGATATTTACTGGCAGGTCCGCGGGCAGGCCGATGCGTACTACCCGTCGGCCAATGAGCCTTGGGGCATCGAGATTCTCAAATACAACGCCAATCCGCCCGGCTTTGATCCTCTTCAAATAGCAATCACCGAATCCAAAGTCCACCAAGTCCGCATCCATGCGTGGGTCAATGTGATGCCGATGTGGAGAGGCAAGATTCCGCCCAGAGATCGCTCGCATATTTTTCATACCCATCCGGAATGGCGTTTGCGCGATGATGCGGGGAACATGCAAGCGTTGCACGAGGGGTATGTGGTTGTCAATCCTGTTCTTGATGATGTTCACGATCACATCGTCGGCGTGATCCGTGATATTGTCAACCGCTACGACATCGACGGCATCCACCTCGACTATATCCGCTACCTCGCCGATGAAATCAAGCCCGGCCAACTCATGCCCGGCGACCCCATCAGCAGAGCCCTCTACGCCAAGGACACACAGTCCAGCAGCGAGCCAAGCAAGATTGATCGCAAAGATTATCAGCGGTGGATCAGTTCCAGAATCTCAACACTGGTCGAACGGATCGACAAGGAATCAATCCGCAATCACCGGGGTGTCCGCTTGAGCGCGGCGGTCTGGAGGCGTCCAGAGATTGCAAACGACCGGTACCTGCAAGACGCGGTCGGCTGGGTGAATGGTGGTTTTATGGACGCGGTCATGCCCATGATCTACACCGACGACAATGAGCAGTACGCATCGGATCTTGCCTCATGGCATGCGCAGATACAACAAACCCGAATCATCCCAGGCATCGGAGCGTACAAGCATGCGATGAGTTCGCAGACCTCGTATCAGATCGCTATCGGCCATCCAAAGCGGTTCGCGATCTTTGCGTATTCAACGATCTTTGAATCACCGAATCCCGATCAGAAAAAAGATCAGGATTCCAAGCGTCTCCGCAGCCAGAAACGCGACGCCCTTGCAGATCTCATGGCCCGTGTTGGATCGCATCCATGACCACGCTGGGGATTGATATCGGTGGCTCGTCGGTGAAGGCCGTGCGTGTTGATGCAGATGTTGATGCGGATGTCGATGCCGATGTCGATGGAAGTGGGGGGGGGATTGGAACAGCGACAAGCTTTCGGTATTCAAGCCCCGATAGAGCGGAACTGATGCGAGCGATCAGGGAGTGTGTGGATGCGCTCGATGCTGGAAGTGTTCAGGCTGTTGGGCTTTGTTTACCTGGGCGCGTGAACTCTGAGCGTTCCGCGATTGAGACGGCGGCGAATTTGCCTGCGCTCAATAACTGGGCGTTTGATGAGTTGTTCGCTTCGGTGTTTTCGAGTCCGGTCTTGAATCGCCGAGTGGTTTCTGATGCGGATGCTGCTGGGTATGACTTTGCGACCGGGTTCCCGATCACGGGGCGAACCGCTGCGATTTCTTTGGGCACCGGTGTTGGTCTGTGCGTTCTTGATGGCGAGCGGATCGCAACGATTGGAGACAAGGGGATTGGGCATCTTGGTCACATGGATATTGGACGGATCGGCGATGATGATCGGATAGATCCCGCTGGTGCGCAGAACACGCTTGAGTCGTACATCGGGGCCAGGTCCCTTGGGTCGTACACTGATGGGCTGAATCTCAATCTTGCTCCCCTTACGCGGGGCGACCCGCCTATGCAGGCTCTTGTGCGAGCCCTCAAGATTGTTCATGCGATATATCAGCCTCATCGGATCGCGCTGCTGGGCGGGGTTGGGCTTGCATTGAAGTCTCATCGGGGCATGATTGCCGAGATGGTAAGCGAGGGGCTTACGCCGCTGGCTGACAAGGACTGGGTGATCGAGTTTGCATCATCGCCGTTCTGCGCCGCTCGCGGTGCGGCCAAACTCGCAGCTCAATCGCTCTGAATCAAGGACGATTTTTTGCCTACCACACAGACCGCCGATGAAAGCAATACGCCGAGCGTGAGTTTCCATGTGTGATGCACTGATGCGTACTGGGCGAGAATCGAATCGGTATCATTCAAGTCGACGAACTTGCCGAGGATGAAAGATTGGGATCCAAGCATCCATACAAATCCAGCAACAAGGGCGGCGATAGCGCTCCAACTGTTTCCGCGTTTGGTGAGGATCGCCGTCAGGAATACGCCGACGAGCCCCGCGTAGGCCAGGCCCATGACGCTGAGGGCGAAGTCGATGAGTGAATACTCTGATGCGTCTTTCCAGTAGATGCACACGCATGCAAATCCACCCAGTGTGATACCAGCAACAACGACTGATACCCGGCCAATCTTCAGGTAATGCGTCTCGTCGCGATCCGGTTTCAATGGTCTGTAGAGATCAGAAACAAACGCCGCCCCCATGGCATTGATCGCGCTGTTCATGCTCGATAAACCCGCAGCAAATAGCCCGGCCATCATGAGTCCTCGAACTCCGGGTGGGATTTGTGTCAGGATATACTCTAAGAAAACGCGGAGATTGTCGCCATCTCCGCCGCTGATTCGGGCGATTGGTTCGCTGGTGAGTTCTGGGTGTTCGTAGGCTATCCAGAGCATCAAGCCAACAGTAAGAAAGATCGCAACGGTGGGGACTCCAAGCAGAATGCCCATGACCACGGATTTGGCGCCGGCTTTGGCGTCCTTGCAGGTCAGCATTCGTTGGGCCAAATCTTGATCGGTGCCATAGGACCCGATCCCGAGGAGTGTGTATCCGATTAAGCATGCCGGGATGGCGAAGGAGCGGGTCAGATCAAATGACCAATCAAATACAGCCAGCTTTGATCCAAGTTGGACGCCGTCTTGATCGGTCGGCTTGGTCAATGTGTCGATGACCTCGCTGACGGGGGCATCGATGGTCTGCCAGATGAGCACGATGGCTGTAAGTGCTGCGCCAATGAGCACGACATACTGCAAGACATCTGACCAGATGACCGAGGAGATTCCTCCCCAGAGGGTGTAGCAGGTGGCTACGACGGTGAGGGCGGCGATCGAGAGCATCAGGGTTTGTGGTTCGAGCCCGCGATCGATCCCGAAGATGACCATTGATAGTGGGATTGCTGCGGCGAATACTCGCGCCCCCGATGCCATAACGCGGCCGATCAAGAAAGAAATCGAAGCCGCCCTTCGAGCACCGATCCCGTGTCGTTGTTCAAGGAACTGATAAATCGAAGCACTCTGTGTTTGGTAGAAGCGGGGGATGAACAGGAACGCAATCACCAGGGCGGCCAGAATCATCCCGATGTTGGTGGCCAAGTAAGTGAGGTCCCCGCCATAGGATAATTCCGGGGCTCCGATAAAGGTGGCTGCCGAGAGCGAGGTGGCGACGATGGAGATGGCCACCGCCCAGACAGGCATCTTCCGCCCACCGAGAAAATAATCGGTTGCATTCTTCTGTTCCCGCCTCGCAAAGATCCATCCGGTCACGGCCAGGATCAAAAAGTATCCCCCCAAAACCATCCAATCCATCCCACCAAATCCCTGATTGAAAGCCTGCGGATCATCCATACCAGTTTGTCGACATCAAGCGGCCCATCGCATCAAAAAGTCGATTATTGACCGATCAATGGCGTGCTTTGGGTCTATAGTCGCCTCTGGAAATCGACCACTGGAGAGGTGGCTGAGCGGTTGAAGGCGCACGATTGGAATTCGTGTGGAGGAGTAATCCTCTCGGGGGTTCGAATCCCCCCCTCTCCGTTGAACCGCGTTCTTGATTTAGGAACGCGGTTTTTTTGTGGGAATTTGGGGGTGAGTTCCAAAAGAGTTCCAAACAGAGCGGCTTAACCCCCCAACCCCCCAACCCCCCCAAAACAAGTAAGTGGCAGATGGATGGGTATCCCGAGTACATCAGAGAAACGCAATGCCATATGTGGGATTCCACCCCGTTATTGTACTGAGGATGGAATTGTTCGGAATAGCGGAATAATTCCAGAGGAGTTTACCATTCACTTATATACGGAACTTTCTCAGTCGATTGACATGAGGCGATGTTCCAGTTAGACTCAATCCAATGACACGATTACTGACCATCTTGATACTCTTGCTCGCGGGACTCCCGCAGGTTGGTATTGGAATGACCGGAATGACCGGAATGTTCGGGGCGTCAGCCGGGCACGATTGTGCTGATATGGTGTGCCAGCAGCCGGTTATCGCGCCTACAGAGTGCTGTGATGAGTCGGAACCTGTTGTCGATATGGACGAGTACTGTTCCATGTCAGGTGGAGCATGCCGCTGCGGCGTGGCTCCCGCCGATGATCGCGTACCCAATCCCAAAGCACCGCTCCAAAGAAGTGATACCCAGATCACCCTTGGACTCTCCAAAGCATTGGTTGAACTTCCAAGATGGAACACGCCAGCGGATGCTGGCCAGGCCGTGGCGACGGATTTGGTCGTTGGGCTTGCATCGCTGCGTACTCATAACGAAACACAAGCTCTCCTAGGCATCTGGCAAACATAAAGCGATGATCCATGGGGGACTTTGTGCGCTCGCACATTCTCTCACGCTGTGATCGCCTGCTTTATTTTTCATGTTATCTAGGAGACTGCTATGGCTATTTGCCAATGCGTCGGCCCATCGGGTGCCGTGTTGGGGCTCTTGCTCCTTGCCGGTTGCTCGACAAGCCCATTTGATTCCCCGCCAGTTCAAACACAATCAATATTCCATCGTTTATCAATCCCAACTGATAACGCTGAACCCGGTTCGATCTACCGGACTGCGGCCAATGACGAGCCGAGTTCATCAATGGTCGTTGATGGCTCGCCTGAGTCGTATATCCGGTATGCGTTGTTTCATAGCCCGGCTGTGGAGCGATCGTATCAGCAGTGGCGCGTTGCATCGGAGCGGTTGCCTCAGGTGAGGGCGTTGCCTGATCCGCGATTGAACATTGGGTTCTTCCTGGACGAGGTGGAAACGCGCGTTGGGCCTCAGCAAGCCAAGGTCGGGATTCAGCAGACATTCCCCTGGATCGGCAAGCTCCAAGACCGCCAGGATGCGGCCGCCAAGGGTGCGATGGCAGCATGGTACAAGTATCAAGAAACCCAACTCATCGTTGTCGAGCGCGTGTTGATTGCTCTTGAAAATATCGCGTACCTCGACAAGGCCATCGCGATCACCAAGGAAAACTACGCATTGCTTGAGTCATTTGAGGAAGTTGTCCGTGCTCGGTATCGTGTTGGTATGGGTTCACATCCGGAACTGATCCGGGCTCAGGTGGAACTTGGGCAGCTTGAAGATCGGATCATTGGGCTTGAGGCCTTGCGTCCTTCGTATGTTGCGAATCTCAATGCGGTACTCAATCGAGACCCAGAGGGCGAGGTTCTCGCGGGGCTCAAGCTGCCAAACACGGTTGCGTCCCAAGATGCCAAGCAGATTACAAAGATCGCTCAAGAATGGAGCCCGGTACTCCAGTCCACGATACAAAGAATTGAACAAGCGAGAATCAAGACCGAGATCGCCCGCAAGGACGGCAAGCCCGATCTGACCGTCGGGATCGAATACATCGTCACCGATGAGGCGGCCAATCCAACCATCGCCGAGAGCGGCGACGATCCGATCATGCTCACCTTCGGGATCAATCTCCCCATCTGGAGAGAAAAATACGATGCAGGTGTCCGGGAATCAATCGCGCAGCGTTTGTCGATCAGCCGAGAGTTTGATGGCCAAACCAACGCCCTTTCAGCACAAATATACCAAGCATGGTTCGAGCACACCGACGCGGATCGGCGGGTTCGACTCTACGAAGATTCACTGATCCCCAAGGCACAAGAATCACTTTCTGCATCGCTCGGCGGGTTCAGGACTGGCGATTCAGAGTTTCTTGACCTGCTCGATACCCAGCGGACACTCCTTGAGTTTGCAATCGCCGGCGAACGGGCACGGTCGGATCGCGGAAAGGCACTGGCCACCTTAAACCGGCTCGTCGGACGCGCGATCCAAACACAGGATGCGGATTCCACACAAAGAACAACTGGACAAACATCACCACACACATCACACGACAGCGAGGGCGAATCATGAGTGCGTTTACACAAAGAGCTACAAGTTTGATGCGATGGATTTGGGCACGCATTGCCGCCGCCGTTGGGCTGATATTGATTGTGGCCGCACTGATGATCGGCTACTCCATCGGAAGCCCGGCCCCCGCGCCGGCCGATCCAAGTGACCAGCAGGCAGAAGCAGAATCAGAAAATGCCGCGCCACAACTCTATACATGCTCGATGCACCCAACCGTCCGGCTCCAAGACCCGAACGCGAAGTGCCCGATCTGCTTTATGGAACTGATCCCCGTCATGAATACTGATGACGGCGAAGGGATGGAGATGCGGCTCACGCTCTCTGAATCAGCCAAAGCAATGAGCAAAATCGAAACCACCAAGGTCGGACGATTCTACCCCTCCGCCGAGAGCCGGCTCTACGGCAAACTCGTCTATGACGAAACCTCAGTCGCCCGATTAAGCGCGTACTTTCCGGGTCGGATCGACCGACTCTTCGTAAACTATGTCGGCGTCACTGTGCAAGAAGGCGATCACCTCGCCGAGTTGTACAGCCCAGACTTGCTCGCGGCGTTCGAGGAACTCCGCCAAGCGAAAAACTCGTTTGATTCGGCAGGAGATGCCAGCGAGTTTCTTCGCAAAACAGCGGGCCAAACACTCGTCGCGTCAAGGGAAAAACTCCGTCTCTTTGGATTGACCCAGCAGCAGGTCGAGGATGTCGAGTCGGGCGTATTTGATTCCGATGTGCTGACCATCTACTCCCCAATCGGCGGCGTGGTGACGCACCTGGCCGCCCGTGAGGGTGACTATCTCAAAACCGGCGATCCAATCGCAACGGTGTCAAATCTCTCTCGGCTCTGGCTCGATCTTGAAGCGTATGAATCACAGTTGCCCATGTTGCGGTGGGGCTTTCCGGTCACCTTTACAGTCGAAGCCCATCCCGGCGAAGTGTTTGAGGGACGGGTCTCGTTTATCGAACCCATCATTGATGAACGCACACGAACCGCGGCGGTGCGCGTCGCGGTTGATAATACGGACATGAGATTGAAGCCGGGCATGTTTTCCACTGCGGTGGTTCGTGCCAAGATTTCCGCCGATGGCGCTGTTCTCTCCGATGAACTCGCCGGTAAGTGGGTCAGCCCGATGCACCCGACGGTTGTCAAGAATGAGAAAGGGACTTGTGACATCTGTGGCATGGATATGGTGACGGCGGAGTCGCTCGGCGTGGTTGGTGATTTTTCTCAATCGGTCAAGCCGTTGGTTATTCCAAGAACCGCGGTGCTGTTTACTGGGACTCGATCCGTCGTGTATGTTCAAATCCCCGATCAAGATAAACCGACCTACGAAGGGCGAACCATCGAACTCGGAACGCGAGCCGGCGAATATTACACCGTGCGGTCAGGGCTCAACGAAGGCGACGAGGTCGTTGTCCATGGAGCGTTCCGGATTGACAGCGCAATGCAAATTCTCGCCAAGCCAAGCATGATGACGCCCAGCGGCGGCGGCGGCGGCGGCGGCGGG
>JAESRA010000037.1 GCA_016764895.1 Phycisphaerales bacterium
ACCCCCACCTCCAAGGGCTCACCGACCCCCAACGCCAAGCAGTCCTCTGCACCCAAGGCCCCTTACTCATCCTCGCCGCCGCCGGCTCAGGAAAGACCCGTGTCATCACAAGACGCATCGCCCACCTCGTTGCCAACCACACCCCCCCGTGGTCCATCCTCGCCCTCACCTTCACCAACAAAGCCGCAGGCGAAATGCGCGACCGCGTCGCCCTCACCATCGCAGGCCCAAACGCACTCGATCCAGATGCTCCTCGCGATCCTCGCCTCCGTGGATTGACCATCACCACCTTCCACTCCCTCTGCGCACGCCTCCTAAGGCGCTACGCAGAACGCGTAGAACTCCCAGGCCTCAAAGCCGACTACACCATCTACGACAGCAGCGACCAGATGACCGCCATGAAACGCGTCCTCAAATCCATGAACCTCCAAGCCTCCAACTGGCCGCCCCGCTCAGTCCTCTCGGCCATCTCCACCGCCAAAAACGAAATGATGGACGCCAAAAAATACGAAGCCAACGCCTTCGACTACTACTCAAAACAAGTCGCCAAAATCTACCTCGCCTACGAAGCATCACTCCGCAAAGCCGGCGCGATCGACTTCGACGACCTCCTTCTCTACGCCGCCAAAATCCTCGACACCCATCCCGATATCAAAGAAGAGCTCAACGCCCGCTGGAAATACCTCCTCATCGACGAATACCAGGACACCAACTCCGTCCAGTTCAAAATCGCCTCCCTCCTCGCATCCTCACCCCCACCACTGCCCGGCATGGAGGACGATGTCCAACCCCCTAATATCTGCGTCGTAGGCGACCCAGACCAAGCCATCTACGGCTGGCGCGGAGCCGACATCTCCAACATCCTCGAATTCGAAGAACACTACCCCGGCGCCAAAGTCATCATGCTCGGCGAAAATTTCCGCTCCACAGAACCCATCTTGATGGCCGCCGACACACTCATCAAACACAACACCAAACGAAAAGACAAACCACTCTTCACCTCAACACCAGGCGGCGAACCCATCACCGTCCTGACCACCAACGACGAACGCCACGAATCAGAACTCGTCGCCGATTGGTTTCGTTCGCTCAACGAAAACCACAACATCCCCTGGAAAGACATGGCCGTCTTTTACCGCACAAACGCTCTCTCCCGCGTCGTCGAAGACGCCATGCGACAATCCTCAATCCCCTACCGAATCGCACGAGGCACCGCCTTCTTTGACCGCGAAGAAATCAAAAACGCCATCGCTTACCTAAGAGTCATCGCCAACCCATCCGACCCCGTCTCCCTCCTCCGCGTCATCAACACACCAACAAGAGGCATCGGCAAAACAACCCTCGACACCATCCAAGGCGCCGCCTCCCGCGCAGGCATCACCCTCTGGCAAGGGCTCAACCGCGCCGGCGAACTCGGACTCACCGACCGAGCCACCAAATCCATCCAAAAATTCACCACCATGGTCAACGAATGGACCGGAGGCGGAGCCTTCATGGGCACCTCCATCTCCACAAATCTCCACGAACTCGTCGAACGCGTCATCACCGAATCCACCCTCGAAGCCCACTACACCAAACAAGCCAAGGCCTCAGGCGCAGAATCCGACGAAGAACGCTTGGGCAACCTCAACGAACTCATCACCTCAGCAAGAGATTTCGAACGCGAGTTCGACCCCGCCGAAGACCCAGCATCATTCACCGACACCGAACAGGCCGAATCAGGCAATCTGGGCACCGTCCCCCCACTGCTCGCCCTCGTCCGCGCCTACCTCGAATCCATCGCCCTCATCGCCGACGCCGATGCAGTCGACTCCGAATCCGGCGCCGTCACCCTCATGACCCTCCACGCGAGTAAAGGCCTCGAGTTCCCCGCCGTCGCCATGATCGCCCTCGAAGAAGGCACCCTCCCCCACTCGCGCGCCGCCGATTCCCTCGCCGAACTCGAAGAAGAACGCCGACTGGCTTTCGTAGGCATTACGCGCAGCATGAAACACCTCCAAATCTCCAACGCCGCAAGAAGAACCATCCGAGGCATCACCGAACGCACCATCAAATCAAGATTCCTCGAAGAAATCGGCACCGAAAACATCATCTTCTCCGACCAATCCGACAACGGCTATGGCGGAGGGGGTATCGACAGCATGGGCGAATACGACGACGCCTTCAGCAACAAATCTTCATCCTCCCGATACGCCCCCGGCTCATTCGCAAACTTCAAACCAGACCACAAAGCCATCAACGACGCAAGAGAACAACGCCTCGCCAACATCGAACCAAGAAAATCAATCCCCGCTCGCCCCTCAATAAACCCCGCCGCAAGCAGATCATCATCCGCTGGCAACGACTCCCAATACCCCGTCGGCTGCACCGTCTCCCACCCCCAGTTCGGCCAAGGCGTCGTCATGAAAACAACCCCAGGCCAAAACGCCCGCGTCATCATCGAGTTCAAAGCCGTAGGACGAAAGACCCTCGTCCTCCAATACGCCCGCCTCAAACGCCTCCGATAACCCTTAAATATGGTTTTTCCGCCAGCACAACAATTTTAATGAGTGCGAATGAACAAAACAATTACAAAATTGCCACCCAATTGAATAAATTGTTATAGAATTGTGTTCCAATCCGATCATTTCTATCTACAATCAACTTGGGACTCGTGGGCGTATCTCACAGAGGACCAGAGAGAACCCGTGTGACAAGATACAACTTGGCACACACAGCACAGAGAGAAATACAATGAATACGAAAAGTACAATGATCTCATGCGCACTCATCGCAGGCATGGCCGGGGCCGCACACGCCGCCATCACCGTCGATTGGTACACCACCGCCGCACCAAATGTCTATGGCGCCGCCAGCTACGCCCAGTTCTGGACAGATGCTCAGCAATCAATCCTCACCATGGGAGGCGTAGACAACGGCTCCTTCGTCAACATGTCCGAAGTCACCGGCATGCAATCCTATGTCACCAGCTTCCAAAGCTTGGACGGCGTCTTCGAATCCAACGAATACGGCAATCGCCCAACATGGATCTACTACATCTCCAACGACGATGGATCACTCATGGACAACTCCATGCTCGGCACCGCAACAAAAACCTATGGCTTCACATGGGAAGGTGCCTCTGAAGAACTCTTTGACGGAGCCGTCCCCTTCGGTGCATTCAGCAACGGCCGCCTCGGTGTCCGTGCCGATGGCACCACAAGCACCGATATCAACGGTGACTATGTCGGATTCTTTGCAAGCTCAGGCGTCGCATGGGAACCATGGAACTGGACCGGAACCCTCGGCGTCGATCACGAATGGACCACCGCCATCGGTGCCGGCGATCCAGACCGCTTCGACAAACTCGCCCAACTCGCCGAGTACACCGGAATCGCCCAAGACTCATGGGACTTCAGCATCAACTTCGGTGGCCAAGACTTCTTCGCCCCAAGCATCAATGTCGTCCCAGCACCAAGTGCAGTCGCACTCCTAGGCCTCGGCGGCCTCGTCGCCACCCGTCGCCGTCGCCGTCGCTAAAGCCGACGCTCATTCCATCTCTGACCCACTTGGAATGACTCATCTAAAAACAAAAACCGCCCGGCATCCGCTGGGCGGTTTTCTTACATTGAGATACTCGATCCCCATCCAGCCCAATCATCCCGAGTGATACATCAACTTCTTTCAAAGGTGAGATCGTAGTAGCTCCCGATCCCCTTTCGCCTAGCGATGCGTTCACTCTCCACAAGTTTGTAGCCACGGGCTTTGAAGTAGGAAACCATTTCTGATCGTGTTGCGCACCCTTGGTACGCTTCAAAGTCCGCTACTTCTAACTTGACCCAGCGAAATCCTTTCAGGATCGATTCGGCACCGCGAACAATGCTCAACTCTGTCCCCTGTGTATCGAGTAGCAATGCATCAAAGCCCGCAGGATCAATCCCGTACTCTCTCATGATCGTCGGCAGCGTCATCGTTTTCATTTTGATCGTCTGATCAAATTTCACTTCCGGGTGCATCTCAAGATGGAACTTTGGCTTGAGGATCGATGAAGATGCCCCGTTGTTATCCGAGACATGGAAATCAACCTCCTCGCCATCCTCAGGACCAACGAGTTCTTGAATCGCTCGCTGCTGTGAGTAGTCCTCAATATTGGACGCGAGCACATTAAATAACGCGGGGTTGGGCTCGACCCAAACAACATCAAGCCCATGCTCTGCGTATTGATCCCGCTCCTGGGCCATATGACCGCCGATATGAATAATCCCACATGCCTGCTCAAGATATGACTTGGATCCGTGTTGCCCTTTGAAAATATTCTTCAGCATAAAGTTCCATCCTCTGTTCCGCCCAAACCAAACACTCCACCAAATATTTCGCATACATGGCAGATATATCCTATACCGATAGACCCCTGTTAGCCCGATGCCATTTCACAGACGCAGGCCTGCTCACTCTGAATCATCCCCTTGGATTTGAGTGGTCTCAACCTCTTTATGCGACCGAGCTCGCTTGGCATGCCCCAACGCCCAATCACAATACCGCCCCCATCGATCAGCCGCCCCCTCACGATCAAACACCGCCCCACACCCACTGCACTCACCACCATCCTCAGCACCACGCATATCAGCACAACACGACTCGCACGCCTCGTATTCATACTCCCGCGCCTCCGACTGAATCGTCGCCAGATTCCAAACACTTCGGATCACCAAAAACACCGTATACACAACCCACACAAACACAAGAATCCCAATATGTAAATGATCCTTCGTCGAAATCGTGTCATAGCTCGTCGTCAGAATATGAACCACCGTATAAACACACACGGCTAAATACCAAATCGGCAACCGAAAACTCTCCCGCGACACATACCGCGGCCACCCCTTCTTCTGATACACAGGAACCTCAAAATTAATCATTCGCAAAATATTCATGCTGGCCGTATCCCTCGTTGCAACTGCATCACACGCTCAGACTCATCACGCCGCACCTGATCGAGAATATGTTTGGGAATCCGCCACGAACCATCATCAGCCGTCACGCTGGCACAATGTTCGTTGAAACATCTATACATAAACTTAAACGCATCCCGAGGCTGCTGCATCGCCCCCAGCGCCTCAACCAAATCCTGCCGCGTCACATCCTCGGTAAACACATCAACCATCGCCAAAGCCGGCGCACTCGCAGGCCGGCACACCGCCAGCCGAGCATTACACAGATCATAGAGCATCGCCCCAGTCCACGCCAGCCGCTCGACCATGTTCTGTTTATCGAGCCGTGCTTCCTGAAAGAACGCACTCGATTCTTTAAACAACGCATGCCGAAGCTCGATCGGCAAAAGCATCTTGATCCCCACACCATCAAGTTGCAAAAACTTGTTATTGAGCATCGGCCAGATCAACGACCGCATCCGATCAGGATCACCATTGACAAGCGTCGGCTCATCAACACGATCAATCACGACCATAATCCCCGTAAACCCAAACTCCCCGATCACCCTCCGCAGCCGGGCAAACATCGCGTATCGCTGCTCGTCAGAATCAGTCGTAGGAAGCTCCCCCGATCCCAGCACACTCCCAGGCATCCTCCGCAACGAACCCAAATACCCGCTCGGCGCCCGAGGCACCATCCGCAGTTGCTTGTGAACCTTACTGGCAATCCGGTGGATCACCATCCGATCAAGCACAATCGCCTTGCCCATCAAAAGCATCCAAAGCACAAGCAGCACCCCAGAACCAATCTGCACCGCATTAAACCAAAACCCATCGAGCCCCGAGTACACCTGCAGCCACGCAAACAAAGCCACCGCAGGAATCCACCCAAGCCACATCCCAATCACAGTCAGCACCCCAAACCCACCCCCAGGCATTTTGAGAATCTGGCGGAGCCGCGCCGTCCGCGCTCCGCTCGGATCATTCGTGTCATACACCGATTGCAACAAAAGCAAATCACGCCGAATCAGCGCAGGCATCTTCCGGGCACGCTTGGTCGCGTTCTCCCCAAGATTCGCCGGCGGCGGCTCAGTTGGCCCAGGCAAAATCGCATTGAGCACCCGCCCAACACCAATCGACACCATCGCGTCCATGTGATCCACCAACCGAACATTGGCAAACGGATTCTCACCCTTCCCACCCCGACTCACATAATGATCCAACATCCCGTTCAAATCATCATACGGAATCATGAACACCTTACTGTCCGGAAAATCCTCGTTGTGCGTCCCGATCCGCCCCGCGATCTGCAACCGGATCGCCGTCTTCCCCGCACCCTTCTCCCCAAACACAATCGAAGTCGAAGGCCTATGCAACTCCCCAAGAATCTTCTCAAAATCCGAATGCGCACTCGAAACCACAGGCCGCGCAAGCTGCACCTCCCCAGGCGGCGGCACCTCAGCTTCCCCGGTGGCAAACCTTGGGGGGCCCATCCGCGCAAAAATCGAATCATGCCGGGCTTCCTCGCCCCGAAACGGGTTCTCAACAATCGACCAATGCTCAAAGAACTGCGATAGATTCATACCGGATTATATCGGCACAATCCCACGAATCTGACCATCTACACAGGTGCTCAACAAGTATCACTACGGCTGGGTGCCCGTACTCGCCTTCTTAGGCGCAGTGCGGTCTTCAAATACCAACCCCAACTACAAGGCAAACCCGACTACGCCTAAGCCCGACTGCGCCTAAGCCCGACTGCGCCTAAGAAGGCGAGTCGGGGCACCCTTGGCTTTCTAATGAGCCACCCGATGCCCAAGCATCGGAGCCACCTCTTCAAGAATCCGATCCAGAGTCTCCTGATCCCGTGCCTCAGCATTGAGCCTCAGCAAAGGCTCAGTATTGGACTTACGGATATTGACCCACCAACCCTCATCCTCAAAACAATCAACCGTGATCCCATCAAGTTCATCAATCTCGCATTTTTCTGCGTAGTACTCCATCACCGATTCGATCGCCTCATCCTTATCTTCATTCTCAAAGTTGATCTCCCCGGACTGGAAATACCGGGCCATCGGTGCAATCAACTCGCTCATCGGCTTGCCGCTCTTGGCAAGAACAGACAAGAAAGTCACCATCGCGATCGCCCCAGAATCCGCATTAAAGTTCTTGCGGAAGTAGAAATGCCCCGAAAGCTCACCCCCAAAGATCGCCCTATTCTCAGCAAGCAACGCTTTCATAAACACATGCCCGACCCGGCCGCGCAGCGCGGTCCCGCCGTGCTTGACAATCTCTTCTTCAACCGCCTTAGTCGAGCGCAGGTCATAGACAATCGCCGCCCCAGGCTCCATCTCAAGAAAATACGACGCCAAGAGCGCGGTCATCTGGTCACAGGGAACAATCTTCCCCTTCTCATCCACAGCCACACACCGATCCGCATCCCCATCAAAGCACAACCCAAGATCAGCCCCCTGCTCCACAACCGCCGCGCAAAGCTGCTCAAGATTCGCTTCAACCAGTGGATTCGGATCATGGGCCATCTCCCCAGATTCAATATCAAAGTTCATCTCAATGATCTCAAGCCCATCTACAGATTCGCCGTTGACCCCGAAAACCTTCGGGCACATCATCCCCGCCATCCCATTGGACGCATCCACCACAATCTTCATCGGCCTGGACGCATCACGATCACCCAAATCCAGGAACTTCAAAACATGCTTGGCATACGGCTTCCACAAATCCCGAACCTCAACAATCGTCGCCTCATCAGGCACCGCATTCTTATCCACCATCGCCGCATATTTGCGCACAACATCAAGCCCCGTCGTCTCACCGACCGGCTTGGCCTTCCGCTTAGAAATCTTAAACCCGTTGTACTGAGGCGGATTATGCGACGCCGTTATCACCACCCCGCCAGCAGCATCCAGATAGTTAATCGCAAAGTACATCATCGGCGTATCAATGAGCCCCAAATCAATCACACTCGCATGATAACAAGTCAGCCCCCGAACAAGCTCATCACGAAGCGCAGGCGAAGACTTCCGCATATCCCGCCCAATAACCACATTCCGCATCATCGGCGTCGACTCCCCATCGTTCTCCGCCTCCTCAAGCAAAAACCGAGCCGACCCACACCCAATCTGCCACCCCATCCGATCTGTAAGCAAATCCGGATAAATCCCACGAATGTCATACGCCTTAAAAACCCGTCCAAGCATCGCTCAATCTCCGAAATCCACGCCCAATCGCGTGAACCCAGACGATAGGAGCCAAACCCCCCAAAGTGAAGATCACGCCAATCGCCAGAACCCCCTCCGGGTGCCCCGATCTCGCCCTCTTGGGCGCAGTCGGGTCTTCAATTGCTTTATCGCTCTGCTGCTGGGTGCCCTGCTTACGCCCCATGTCTTCATGGGGTTTAAGCAGGTCTTAGACCACCAAGACATGCTTAAAGCTCGATGGAGACATCGATCTGTAAGCATGGCACCCCGAATTAGACCTTCGCCCCCACCCGAATCAACTCCACCCCCTGCGGAATCGCATTCCGAAACGCCTTCCCATACCCCGTCGTCACGATCCGAGGGTCCAAAACAACAACCCGACCAGAATCCGTGCTCGACCGAATCAACCGTCCAAACCCCTGCTTAAACCGAATCACAGCCCTCGGCAACGAATCATCCCGAAACGGATCCCCACCGCGTTCCCGAATCAACTCATTCCGCGCCTCAACAATCGGACGATCCGGCGGCTCAAACGGCAGCCGCGTAATAATCACATTCCGCAACCGATCCCCCCGCACATCAACCCCCTGCCAAAAACTCGACGCCCCAAAAAGCACCCCCCGATCATGCTCCCGAAACTCATCGAGCATCTGCGTCCGAGGCCCATCCTTCCCCTGCACCCACACCCGATACCCCATCGCTTCTAAGGGCCGGCGCAACACATCCGCCGTCTGATACAACAACCGAAAGCTCGTAAACAACACAAACGCCCCCCCATCGGTCGCCACCACATGATCATGCACCCGCGAAGCAATCGCCTCCTCAAATGATTCCCCACTCGCACTCACCGCCCCCCGCCTCGGCGTAGGCACCGAAGCATCCACAAACACCTCCACCTGTGATCCATAATCAAACGGACTCCCAAGCTGCAACACACTCGCACCCTCCCCCCCAAGCCGCGACAGACAATGCGCAAACGCCGTCTCGGCATGCTCAGGCGTTTCATCTTCCCCCACCTCCCGCGTCGTCAGCGTCGCCGAGGTCAACACCACCGACGCTTCCCCCCCAAATAAATGCTCCTTCAAAAGCGGAGCCACTTCCGTAGGCGAACACGCAATCGTCACCCGAACCCCGCCCCGTCCAGGCTGTCCAGATGTTTCAATCCAGTACACACATTTCTCAGCCGTCTGCTCAATCAATGTCTCGGCCTGATCCGAAATCTCCTTGGCCCGCACCGCAAAGGCATTCAACTCAAACCGATCCGCATCATTAGTCACATCATCTTTGAGCCGTTTGAGCCGCAAACACACATCATTCATCGCAGGCGAAAGCACATTCTCCACAACCCCAGCCGAACGCACCCGCCCATTGACAAGTCCTCCACTGACCAACTTCCGATTGAGCGAATCAAAGAACGCATCGCTGGCCCTTTGCGCTTCACGAACCAGCAAAATCGCCTTATCCACCGGCTCAATATCCCCCGTCACCAAAGCAAGCTGCGCCAAATACCCCCGCTGGGTACTCTCCTGATACAACTGCCGAAGCAAAAACCCAACCCGTCCTTCAGTCAGCGACACCCCAAAATGATCCGCCGCCGCATCTTCAACCGCATGCGCTTCATCCAGCACCACATGGTCATACGACGGCAAGAACCCTTTCCCCCCACTCCCCCCACCATCTCCCTGCATTCGCAGTGCCATATCCGAAAAGAACAACGCATGATTACAAATCAATAGATCCGCATCCTCCATCTCTTTCCGCGCCGCCTGATAAAAACAATCCCCATGATGCGGACATTTCCGTCCCATGCAGTTGGTCGAATCCGACTGCACCGAGTTCCACACCGCCATCCGCTCCACACTCGGCAGCGACGAAAGCGTCCCATCCTCAGTCCCATACGCCCATTCTTCAATCACATCAAGCGACCGCCGCGACGCTCCATCAACAAACAACTTGTTGCGCCGTTCACTCGCCAGCCGGAGCCGACGGATCGACATGTAGTTCCCCCGCCCCTTCACCAGCACCGCCTTGCATTCACGCTTCCCCTCCCCCTCTTCGGTGGGATGGGCTTCCAGCCCGTCATCTTCTCTTCCTCTGGTGGGATGGGCTTCCAGCCCGTCTCTTTCCCCCTCTTCTTCACTCAGCCTCTTACCCTCAGCCAAAGCATCCAACAAAATCGGAATGTCCTTCTTCACCAACTGCTCCTGCAACGCAATCGTATTGGTCGCCACCACAACCTTCTTCCCCGACCGCATCGCCCGAACAATCGCAGGCACCAAATACGCAAAGCTCTTCCCAACCCCCGTCCCCGCCTCCACAAACAAATGCGCCCCAGACTCCATCGCCCGATCCACCGCACAAGCCATCTCAACCTGCTCCCCGCGCGGCTCATACCCCTCCAAACGCTCCGCGATCGGTCCGTCAATTCCAAGGATATGAGTGATAGAATCATCCATGAACAGTTCTTCCCAACCCACGCCTATGTTCGAGAACTCGATCTATTGGTTCAAACTGACTCCCAGCCAAACTCAAGAATGTGGACCCATCCATACTGGGGAAAATCCTGTGTGGATGGAGATCGAGCATGATGTTGATGGCTATGCCTTGTTCATCGTAGCCGAAAACCGAAAATCTTGTAGCGATTATTTTTTTCCTAGCCTTGATGACGCGTTTCATCAGGCGAAGTTCATGTGCGGGGTATGCCGTGATGAATGGAACAAATATCAACACTAGTTCTTTCCGCCAGTGATCCCCAAAGGCACCCGCTTGGGCTCCCCATCACGCCTGGGATACATCTTGGGCGTCCCACGCCGCTTCTCCAAAACCACCACCCGACCCGTCGGCGTCTCGATCGTCCCCACATGATGCGTGTGCAACATATGCAACGCCTTCTTGGCATCAGTCACTTCCTCATCCGCCTTCTCGCCCTTGGTCAGAAAAACCAACCCCCCAACCTTCACCAAAGGCACCGTCAACTCCGCAATCATCGCGACCTTCCCAACCGCCCGAGCCATTGCCCCATCATACTTCTCCCGGTGCCCCCCCGTGTACCCCTGCAAAAGCTTCCGTCCCTTGTCCTGCCCAACACCCTCAGCCCGACCATTGATCACCGTCACATTGGTCAGCCCCAACCACGCCACACAGTTCTCAATAAAGTCCGTCTTCCGTTTGGTCGCATCAAGCAACACAAAGTCAATCTCAGGCATCGCGATCGCCAAAGGAATCCCAGGCAACCCCCCACCAGAACCCACATCAATCACCCGCTTGCGGCCATCAGCTTCGGGCATCTCCCCAAGCACAGGGACGAGCGTCAGCGCATCAAAGATATGCCGATCCCACGCCTCATCCGCATCCCGAATCGCCGTCAGATTTGTCCGCGTATTGACATCCATCAACGCGGCCAAATACTTCCCAAGCTGCTCAACCTCAGCATCCTCTAGCCCGATCCCAAACTCTGCAATCTTCCCCGCCCATCCCGCCGGAGGCACAATCGCCTCCAGATCATGCGAAAACGCCACGGGATTCCCGCGATCATCATTCTTCACAAACCTACCTTGTGACCGCTCGCCCGGAGAAGCCGGCTGATCGGCCGTAGGGTCTGGTTGGTTGCATCGTACTTTGGGGGGGTCCATCGTCATCGGCGTACTCAAAAGAAGCCCGGTAGGGCGGCCTGGGGCGGTGGAGCGCGACATTGACAATCAATCCCGTCATCACCCAGCAAGTCAGAAGACTCGATCCGCCATAACTCACAAAGGGTAGGGT